>SVRY01000075.1 GCA_015064585.1 Oscillospiraceae bacterium | reverse complement strand
CCTGTGTGCAGGAATACAAAGATTATTTGATCGGTTCCGATCCTGCTGACATTGAGGGAATTTGGTCCACCATTTACAGGGCAGGCTTTTATCGTGGCGGTGGTGTGCTGATGAGCGCCCTTTCCGGTATCGATCAGGCGCTTTGGGACATCAAAGGAAAGGTTTTTGATGTACCCGTCTATCAACTGATGGGGGGCAGGTGCCGAAATAAAATGAAGGTCTATTCCTGGATCGGCGGGGACCGCCCCAGCGATGTAGGCGCTGCCGCAAAGGAAAAGATGGATGCAGGATTCCGGGCGATCAAGATGAACGCTACTGAAGAACTGCAGATGATTGATTCTTATGATAAGATTGATGCGGTTCTGGAACGGGTGGCTGCCATCCGGGAGACCTGCGGCAAGTATTTCGGCATTGCAATTGATTTCCACGGCAGAGTGCATAAGCCCATGGCAAAGGTCTTAGCCAAGAAGCTGGAGGAATTCGATCCCATGTTTATCGAAGAGCCGGTCCTCTGCGAAAATATGGAACTTTTTCCTGAAATCGCTGCTGCCTGCAACATTCCCATCGCCACCGGCGAACGGCTTTTCTCCCGTTACGATTTCAAGCGGCTCTTGCAAATTGGCGGTGTGGATATCATTCAGCCCGACCTTAGCCATGCCGGTGGCATCACCGAAGTGAAAAAGATCGCCGCTATGGCGGAAAGCTACGATGTTGCCCTGGCGCCCCATTGTCCCTTGGGTCCCATCGCCCTTGCCGCCTGTTTGAACGTGGACGCTACCAGTTATAACGCAGTGATCCAGGAGCAGAGCATAGGAATTCATTACAATGTTGGCAAAAGCGTGCTGGATTATGTGAAAAATCAAGACGATTTTCAGTTTACAGATGGCTATGTAGATTTGCCGAAGAAGGCTGGACTTGGCGTAGATGTCAACAAAAACCTCGTAATTGAAGAAAATATAACGCCACATAATTGGAAAAATCCTGTTTGGCATCATGAAGACGGATCCGTTGCGGAGTGGTGATAATGGATAGGTGATAAAAACATATGAACAATTTCATAGTTGATTTTGATGGAACACTTGTAGATTCCATGCCGATATTTATTTCGGCATCACTTAAATTTTAGATGATAATAGGGTGTCATATAATGACGATATCATTAAGATAATTACACCTTTAGATCAAGCCATTGAGGACCGATACTGATACACAATATAAGATATTGCTTTGCAATTTTGCAACGGTTTTGACAACCATGAAGACAAGACCATTTCTCAAATGTTGGTTCCGGTAATCTGTATTCTTGTTCTTGGGGTGACCGCAACCCTATGGATCATCCGAAATGGATTAACCGGGAAATTCGGATTGTGTCCTTTCAAGGGTAATCGGAGGTTATTTTTATGGTTTGTACCGTTGATCCTGAGGTCATGTACAAACCTAACGAACGGACTTGCCATTTCCGCTCCTTTGGGTGTTGCACTATTGATAGCTGCAAATATGGCATTTGGCGGTTATGTGGAAGAAATCATCTTCCGAGGCGTTCTGCTCCGGGCTATGGCGAAGGATAATCTTCGCAGCGCGATCCTTGTCTCGGCCGTAACCTTCGGCGCAGGACATATTGTCAATGTGTTTCATACTGCAAATATTTTTGGTGTACTGTTACAGGTGGGTTATGCCATCGTAATCGGTTTCCTTCACACTGTGATCGCGTATAAGGGCGGAAGCCTGTGGCTCTGTATTGCAAGCCAGATATTCGCCAATGGCACCAGTGTGTTTGTACAGGAAGAAGGTCCTTTTTTACCCGCTTTGTTGCTGTTATTTTCGGCTCTGCCTCCCCCAATCTGGTAGAAACCTGCAACGCCATGCTGGTGATCCTCATCTCGGGCATCTATGCCCTCAGGTTATGGAAAAAGCAAAAAGCTTGACCGAATCGGTCAAGCTTTTTGCGGGTCAATGTGGGCATCCATTCCTACAGCAAAAATAAAGTGTAATCCGATAAATCAATCCATATACTACCGATGCCGATATGCTATACACAATAACCAGGCCGGCGATTATGAAGATTGTCGCCCCAGTGCTGAGAATGAAGCCTTCTGCTTATGTCAAGTTAGGACGCGGCAATACTCTTTTTGATCCGTGTAAGTTGACACGATAATTATGTAAAGATATAATAATTTTAAAGTATCGTGTACGTACACGAAAATGTCTGGGAGGCAACTGTAATGATATATCGCGGAAATAAATTAAAAGAAATCAGTTTCCCGCTTGGTGGTATCGGAACCGGTTCTATCGGTCTGGCAGGTAACGGTGCCCTGCTTGATTGGGAAATCTTTAACCGCCCGAACAAAGGCAGCAAAAACGGGTACAGTTGTTTTGCTGTAAAGGCACTATTTCCCGACGGAAAAAGTGTAACGAAAATTCTGCAGGGTGACCATATAAAAGACTTTAGTGGTCAATATGAAAAAGCTACCCAGCATAATGGTTTCGGTTACGGTCCTGCGACCAATACCTTTGCAGGCTTTCCACACTTTTCAAATGTAAAATTTGACGGGAATTTTCCAATTGCGCTCCTTACTTTTAAGGACGATGATTTTCCTGCCCAAGTTGAATTGCTGGCGTTTAACCCCTTTATCCCCCTTGATGCTGATAATTCCAGTATCCCCGCGGCGTTTTTCCAAATTAAAATCAAAAGCTTTTGCGATAATGTCAAATACACTGTCGTGTTTTCTGCCACCAATCCTTTTTCTAAGTCTGTAAACAACAAATTACATAACAATCAGTATACAGCTGTGCAAATGCGATACGCTGACAAGCCTGCATGTGACAAGGATTACGGTGATTTGACCATTGCTGTGGATGATCCGAACGGTTTATATCAGGAATACTGGTACCGTGGGCGTTGGCAGGACGGAATCACAACCTTCTGGAACAATCTTACGGAAGACAAACTGACAAATCGCCATTACGAGACAGTTGGAAAACGGGACACTTGCAGCGTAGGTTCCAGTGCCGTTATTAACAGCAAACAAAGCCAAAGCTTCCGTTTTGTTTTGTCTTGGAATGTTCCCAACAATTATAACTATTGGGAACCCTGCAAAGATGATACTGGAGAGGATGTAATATGGAAGAATTACTATGCAACCCTATTCAGTGATTCTGCAGAATCCTGTTTTTATTGTTTAGATAACTGGAATAATCTATACAGAAAAACAAACCGTTTTTGCAAATCACTGCATTCCGCTACGCTGGACAAGACCGTACTTGATGCCGTTTCCTCCACCTTGTCGGTCTTAAAATCGCCCACCGTGCTGCGGTTGGAAGATGGGACATTTTACGGTTGGGAGGGCACAAGTGAAGCGGCAGGCTCTTGCCAAGGAACATGCACTCACGTTTGGAGCTATGCTTATGCCCTGTGTTTCCTGTTTCCCGAACTGGAGCAAAGCCTGCGGGATACCGAATTTCAATATGATACCGACGAAAACGGCCGAATGTATTTCAGAACTGCGTTACCCCTCGGCCGTGAATTCTTAGTACAACCACCTTGTGTTGATGGTCAGATGTCCACCATTATTAAAATCTACCGAGACTGGAAAATCACCGGCAATACCGAATGGTTGAAGAAAAATTGGGATAATATCAAAAAAACACTGGAATATGCGTGGAATGACCAGAACACCTGGGAATGGGACAGAAATAAAGATGGCGTATTAGAAGGCAGCCAGCATCACACATTGGATATGGAGTTGTTTGGCCCCTCTGCCTGGTTGCAGGGTATCTATCTTGCTGCGCTGAAGGCAGCAGCAGAAATAGCTGATTTTTTAGGTGATCACAAGAAGAAAGAAGAATATACTCAAATTTTTGAGAACGGCTACCTCTGGACCAAAGAAAACCTTTTCAATGGCAAGTATTTCTATCATAAAATTGACCTTAGAGATAAGACCTACACCGAGCGTTTTAATTGTCCGGCTTACTGGAACGATGAAGCAGAACAGCTGAAATACCAGATTGGAGAAGGCTGTGAAATTGATCAAATGCTCGGTCAGTGGCACGCCAACATCTGCGGTCTGGGTGATATTTTCGATAAATCGCAACGAAAAACAGCTCTTACAAACATGATGCGAAACAATTTCAAGCATTCCATGCGGGATTTGGCCAATATGTGGCGTGTGTTCGCGCTGAATAACGAAGGCGGCACTGTGATTTGTGATTATCCCAAGAGCAGCGAAAAGCCCGTCATTCCTATCCCTTATTGTGAGGAGTGTATGACCGGTTTCGAATATGCCTTTGCCGGACTTTTGATCAGTGAAGGTTTTCTCGAAGACGGTTTAACGATTGTTCGGGCAATCCGTGACAGATATGATGGTGAAAAAAGAAACCCATGGAATGAGATTGAATGCGGAAGCAACTATGCCCGCCCGATGTCCAGCTTTGCTCTACTGCCCATCTTCAGCGGATTTGAATTTGATATGCCGAACAAGCATATCGGATTTTCCCCCATTCTTTCGGGAGATTTTAAGTGTATGTGGAATTTGGGTTGCGGCTGGGGCGAATTTATCAAATCCGAAAAAGCCTATCGGATTACACTCGCAGATGGCACTATGGAATTAAGCAGCATTTCTCTTAAGGGCATTGGCTCTGTTAAGAAAGTGAGTATTGACGGAAAGACAATTGCTTTCTCCCAAAACGGAGACACCCTTTCCTTTGCCACTAGCTACATAAAAAAAGAACTGAAAATTGAGGCATCGCATTGAGAAATATATCAACCACAAAAATCGCTGAGATCTGCGGGGTATCCCAAGGAACCGTAGATCGCGCCCTGAATAACCGCCCCGGCATCAGTCCAAAAACAAAGGAAAAAATTTTAGCGGTGGTAAAGGAATACGGATACCGACCGAACATGCACGCACGATGCATGGCCAAGGGAAAATCCCTATTGGTTGGTGTTGTGGTTTTCGATCTTAACAACCAATATTTTTCCGATATTCTGGCACATATTGAATCCTGTTGTCGGGCAAAAGGTTATTCCACCGTTGTGATGTTTACCGGCAAGGATCCTAAAAAAGAGATCGAATGTATCCAAAATCTTTATCACATGACGATAGACGGAATTGTATTGTGCCCTGTAAATGGTGGTGAAGAATACGAAAACTTCCTATCATCATTAAATATCCCAATCGTCACCTTTGGAAATAAGCTAACCAACTTTCCCTACATAGGAATCGATAACTGCCAAGCAATGATGGAAACGGTTACATTTGCGGCAAACAAGGGATATGCCCATCTGATTTATGTAAAACCCGCATTGACTGAGCGAAACACATTTGCGCAGACGGAGCGGCTGAATGCTTTTATTGCTGCCTGTGATAAAGCAAAGGTTTCCCATACGATCACCAGTCTACAAAATGCCTCAAAGGAATTGCACAAGGGAAAAAGAAATGCCTTTATATGTCCAACAGATATTTATGCTGTTAAACTGCTTCCGGTTGCCAATCAGTATCAGTCTGGCATTATCGGATTCGATAATATCCGTTTGATTGACGAACTGAGTTTGTGTTTGGATTCCATTGCTTATGACATTGAAGCCACCGCAAAAGCTGCAACAGATTACATCATCGAAGGCAAGGCCATTCCCCCATTTATCAAGCACAAATTAATATGTAGGGGCTCCATTTGAAAAGACTGGCACGGTTCAATTCCGTGCCAGTCTTTTTATTAGAGCAATGCGGTTATCCTATATATTCCAACCCCCAATAATAAAATACAAGAAAAACACACAAATTGTATAACAAAGCTAATACTGATATGCGTTAAAAACAAGACAATATCCAGCTGCGACCAGTAATACTTGAAATGGTAGGATTAGTAAGCGAGCAAATGGTATCACAAAGACGATCCACCACTTTTCCCAAAGTCGCAAA
>SVRY01000074.1 GCA_015064585.1 Oscillospiraceae bacterium | reverse complement strand
GTCTTTGCGCCGGTTTCATTCATAGCATAAGCGCGCATCGCAACACCGACTCCGGCGCAAAGACGCTGCTGCGTTGGGAAGAAGTTCACCAGTAAGAATTGCGCATAGGAAACCAGTCGCAAACTGCCGTAGCATCGGTGCTGGATGGTAGATCCATCTCCGGTCATTTCCACAGCAACACAATTCCCTTGTTTAACCGCCTCAAGTATGGATTCATTGGTGTTTTCACGGGCAAAGCAGATGGTGAAAACATAAGGGAAACTGGATCCGTCATCCAATTTGTGGACGTCGCTGGAGCCTACAACTGGGATTTTTAAACCCTCCGCCCGCAAATCTCCCCAGAGTGCAACTGAGCGGTTGCGGTCACGCTGGCTCATAGCGCCTAGAAGTTCATATGCATCAAACATGCCGCTATTAAGCAGGATTTTCGCAAATTCATCGCAGACATTGTAGGTTTTAGAACTGCCAGGTCTCCAAAAAGGATGGGGGAATATCGCCAAGCCACCAGCGGCATGGATGGTATCCGTTGCCCACATAGCCTTTGCGTACCGATCTTTGAATAAATCGGGAATGCAGTTTGGGACACGCTGAAAGTATTCCTCGATTTCAGTATCATAGTTCGCTCTGTCGTGAACATAACGCTCAGCAACACTTGCTTTGCCGCCTATGTGCACAATATGAACTACGCTGCCGGGGCAGTGTACTTCTTCACCCAAAATACGGGTCAATCCGGTGTTTACACCTTGATAGACTTCATCGATTTCACCACCGGAGTAGTAGCGGTTATGATCGGTCAGCGCGACAAAGTCATAGCCTTGCTCACGATAATGTCCCGCCTGGGCAGCGGCATCTCTGGTGCCGTCGGAACGGCAGCTGTGTGAGTGCAGATCACCCTTTAGAGGAGAAAGCGCGTAAAGGTCATCATAAAGAGAGTAAACACAGAACGATGCAATTGTTTGTGCATCTTTGTTTAGAAGAATCGTGTGTTCCTGTTCGCCGGAAAAGTGGTACGAAAACGTTAGAACGCCGTGTTTGGCGGTGACGTTTAATTTCTTTTGCGCATGGGGTGCGTAGTAGTTTTCGTCGGAATTAACAGAAATTACAACAAGTTCATATTGCGCATCATCCACAAAGAGAAAGGCTCTTTCGTTGGCTGCAATCGTCAACTGTGATGTTTTATCAGCAGGAATGATGCCGGGCCAGATGGAATAGGTTTGCGGTGTTGGAAGCATAGTAAATTCCTCCCATTTCGAATTAAAACGAATATACTGTACGGTTTGAAATCGGCAACCAATCCTGCAAAAAACCGTAGTCCTTTGCGTTTATCATGATCTGTTCCTTTTCTTAGCTGTTTGAAAGATTTTAGATGCCAATTTCGTATCGGTTTATATTTCCAAGAATGCCTTGTGATGAAACGTATTGCACTACATCGGGGGTGATTGGTGTGTTATTAATATAATGCAGGTGTCCAGCCAAAACAGTGATAATTTTGTCTGAATTTTTCTTTATCAGATCGACAAATTCGAATACCTCTTTTGTTGCGTCTTCCCGGTTAAACTGAACATATGCACCGCCTTTTTCCAATGCCTCTTTATTTCCTTCGGTCATAATAGGAACGTGCATGGCAATGATCAACGGTTTTTCCAATAACAATGCTTTTTTCAGTTGTTCATTTTGCTCCGCTGTAACTTCCCGGCTGGAATTGTCAACGCCAAAGAGAATAAAATCGCCCAAATCCAATATTTGAACAGGGTTTTTAATTTGTGAAACAACATTGCCATCGGGTATCAGCTCTGTGTTTTCATGATTTCCGCATACATACATGAACGGTACGGTCAGTTTGTTGAGGCAATTATTCACTGTCCGGATATTGGCACCGCTTATATAGTCGCATACATCACCTGTCATAATCAGCGCGTCGCCCTTTTCGGCCTCAGCTAATAAACTTAAAAAATGGTGATAAGCGCTTTGCTGCTGTTCTTCTGAATGGGGCTCATTATGGAGCTTTGCGTTCCGAATGCGTCGGGTTTCCCAAATATGTGTCCGTTCAATTGCTTTTAGCTTTTCTTGCTCGTCGGAAAAAGCGTCATATTCTGCAAGATGTATATCGCTAAAATGATAGATCACTTTCTTCGGGATCCCTTTTGCACTGATTTTGTAATTGTGAATCAAAATACCTGGCTGCAAAACAATCGCTCCTTATGTTGTCTGAATTTGATTCATTTTAACATGTTGCTATGATCCAGTCAAGAAAGATCGCAATTGTGGTGGCCCGAATCCAGACTTCTACGAAGAATAAAACAGCTAACACCAAAATGTGTTAGCTGTTTTGTGGCTGTTACGAACCATTATGATACCACTTTGTTTTAATACTTATCTGCCTCTATATTCTTGTTTCAAAACCTCTGCCATTTCTTCCGGCGATTCCTGACAACCACCTGCAAGCCATAACTTGATAATAGCATTTAGACCGTTTCTGAAAAATTCAATATGATATTTAATGTTGCTGTCCATATGCTCTTTTTCAGCTCGTCTTGTATCATATATCGAAATAAGGTGTTTGTCGTCATAACACAGTTTGAAATATGTTTTATAAAAAATCTGATTCTCCTGGATATGCGTAAACATCTTAAGTGCACCACTGTGCTCATTGAAATAATCGTAATCTGCAAACAGATTGCTGAACTCATTTTCGAGTTTTTCTCTCGTTTTATCGGCAAGGTCGAATATATCAATGTAGTTTGCGTAGAAAGTGCTACGGTTCAACTCTGTCATTTTAATTAGATCTGAAACGGTAATGTCCTTAATTTCACGGGTTTGCAGAAGTTCTATAAATGCCCGTTCGATTTTCTCTTGCGACTCTCTGCGCCGTTTGTTGTTCCTTACATTCATAATAATTCTCCATTATTCCAACGCTTGCCGGTAAATTGTTGATTGTTTTGCCTTAACGAAAATAGTATACTATGTTTGCAATAAAAACACAAGTGTTGGTTTAATGAAAGGAGATTTCAAAATGAAAAAGAGTAGTTTTGTTGCGCTCGTTATGGGAACTGTAAGTGGGGTACTGTTTGCACTTGGTATGTGTATGGCACTTCTTCCTGAATGGAATGCCTTCACAGAAGGTATCATTTTCGGTGCTGTCGGTATTGTGCTTAGCATAATCACGGCACTTATTTGGTGCAAGATGGAAAACAAAAAGTTGCCGAAGATGAATGGAAAAAATGTATTCCGCACCATATATGCCATTGTTTCTGCTTTAATTTTGGGCGTAGGCATGTGTTTGTGCCTTGTGTGGGAGCAAATCATTTGGGGTACAGTCGTCGGTTTGCTTGGTATCATTATGCTGATTGCGCTCATTCCGATGATCAAAGGCATCAAATGAAAGGATTCAATCTCGTAAGAAACCCTTATACAAGTCTTGTTTTTAATGTTGCTTATGCGCTCGGCAACTGTATTATAGGTTTTCTTGCACATTCGTGGTGGTTTATTACAGTAGGTGCGTATTATACCGTGCTTGCAATTACAAGATTTTCTGTGTTGCAGATTAAACGAAAAGCAAGCGGTAATTACGATACCGAGCTTTTTGCACGGCGCATTACGGGAATCTTGTTGGTGGTGCTTTCGGTCTGCATAGTAGGTGTGAACATAATGTCTGCTGTCAAAGATAGGGGCACCACCTTTCACGAAATTGTAATGATCACCATTGCCACATATACATTCACCAAAATCACGATTTCAATTATCGGCATGGTGAAAGCAAAGTGTTCCGCGTCTCCGGTATTAAAGACACTCCGCAATATATCGTTGGCAGATGCGTGTGTTTCCATTTACACAATGCAAAGATCAATGCTCGTGTCCTTTCCGGGTATGGAAGCGGCGGACATCCTATTACTAAACATTTTTACAGGAACAGCAGTTTGGAGTGTTGTATTGCTTCTTGGAATCAATCTGATTGGAGGAAAATATGCAGATATGGCTAAATCAAAAATTGTAAAGGCAAATGAAAAAATCGCCGAAACAGTAACCGGCGGTTACAAGAAAATCGAAAAAGGCGTTGTAGGTGGCTACAAAAAAATGGAACAAGGCGTTGTTGGCGGTTACACCAAACTCGAAGATAAATTTGTAGAGGCTTACCTCACGAAAGACGGTGAAAGCGTAGAGGATGCAAAGGCAAGATTGAAAGAGAAAAGATAAAAAAGGGGTAAGAGTAAGAAAAACCCTGATTTCTCAAGTTTTTCGGTGTGGCGTCTTTTTGGCTCGCAATACTTGGTGAGGGAGGACGGATTCGATTTGCATTTTTTCGCTATGGCGAAAAAATAAATGTTCGGCACGGTCCGACCCTCGCCGGCAGCGCTCATCCGCGCTACATTTAGATGGGCTCGAATCCTAACCTCTACAAAAACAAAACAGCCAACACCAAAAGGTGTTAGCTGTTTGTGGCTGTATTGAACTTAATGTATATTTTTGATTAGGTTTAAGAGGGGGGCAAAACCGAAAAGTGCTAGAGTCGCAACAGTTTTTTGGATACCAAGCACTCAGCAAAGTAGTTGTTTTTGTGTTTGAACCAAATGTATAAAGCTTAGTATACAATCTTTCGGATGGAATCCACGGACAAGTTATATTCGTCCGCTAATTCTTCTATACTACACCCATTGCGGAATTCTCCTCGAATTTGCTCGTTTCGTTTTTTATAGTAGTTTCGGGCACCGGAAGCTTCACCCCATTGCTTTTTTTCTTGTGCATTGGGAACATAGATGGTCTCACCTGAAACATACTGCTGCAATTCTTTCAAAAGTCGGTCAGGTAAAATCTCCTGAGCATTCTTATACTTCATGGAGAAATTCCTCGGGAGTACGGTATTCGCGGATGTTACCACCGTGGCTTGTGATAATGCTGCGCATCTGATCTTCCAAGGTATTTGCTCGTGCAACAAACCGGGACAGATCAGCATACTCAAATTCGCTCATAAGTTCCATCTTATCTAATCCAAAATCGCTGCATACTTCATTCAGCTCGTTTTGAAGCATAATACCCCACATATGAACTTTTACAGCATCATTCTGCTGACCGAAGTGACGAATGCGCAGCCAGGTGTAAGAAAGCTCTGCGTACCAGTCCGCCAAGTCCTGAAAATTATGTTCACAGTTCTCGCTGTTTTCTTGGATCAGAAAATGCCCTACCATAGAAATCAATTCGTGGCAAAGCTGTTTTCTGTGAAGATCATCCGAAGTACGGATAACTGCAACGTATTTCTCGGCAAAGCCGCAGGGAACATGCTCCATGGTTTCCAACTCATCCAGTTGTTCGATCTGAGATTTACAGAAGTAGCTGTGATTGGCAAAGGCAATTGCACGAGCAAGATAGTCCAGCACATAGCCCGCACAGAGACGGATACCACTGCCTTCTGCAAATAACAGCTCCGTGTAGAGATTCTTAGCTGTAGCATAGGATTCCAATGCGTGTTTTCTTGCCTGAATGGGATCACGGAGATTATCCAGTTGCGCATTCTTAAGCATCTCAAACCGCGTGGCATCTTCGGGAGTGCGGGCATACAGTATCTTGCTGTCGGCCAATACAGTAATATTATATTCATCCAAAGCGGCAAAGCGCTCCAACCGCTCCCATTCGATACCCCAAATATCGTATCCTCGGCCCTCTAAAATGAAGGTCTGGGCAAACTGCCTGCCCTTGTCGGTAACGGGGACAAAATAACTCACAGTATCAGCGTCCGAATCAATATTGAGTGTGGGGTGCGAAATAACCAAAGCAATGTCTTCTGCATACTTTTCCTTTACGGTATTCAGCACCCAGTTAGTAATGAACAAATCATTTTTCATATAAATGTCTCCTCAATTTAGTTTCCAGTCGACTGTAATTACAGTATATCACATATTTTGAGAAGGGAAAGGGAGTAAATGATTCCATATTGTTCTTTCCAAAAGGAT
>SVRY01000020.1 GCA_015064585.1 Oscillospiraceae bacterium | reverse complement strand
GCACTGTACAGCTGATTGCCGTACTGTTTTACAACAATTCGATAATTACCCGAATACTCCGGTGAAAAACGAATCCGTTCCATTGCGCTATCCGAGCAGTTGCTCCATTCTATTAATTGACCATCCAAATACACATATACATCGTAATCCATAACATATTTTGTACCGCTTGTGACACCATCCTCTTGGAAATTACTCATCAGCGGACAAGCAAACCAAGCCAATGAAATCTGAGCCGGGAAATATTGGTAGAAATAAACCGTGGTGTCCAAAATAATGCTGCCGTTGCTTCCCTGCGGATTGGTCACTATCTGTGCGGTTAAGCTAACATCCAACAGTTTTTTAAGGTTGACAATTCCTGCCCCCACTTTATCATCCATGGCAATGCCCGACAGTGCGGTAAAGTCTGCCGTACGCGTTGTGGTTGTCTGCAGTACCGACATCACACTGTTAGAGAATGTCAACGCATATTGATTCGAAGCAATGCATTTTTCCATCCACATCGCAGCACAAGCGGTGACCAAGGGTGCCGCAAAACTGGTGCCGCCTACTTCTCCTACGTTTTCGATCCGCATACGAAAAGGAGCCGCAATATTGGGCGTTACTATTCCTGAGGGATTTTTGTAACAAGCACCGTCATCATGGATCCATCCACCGTCATCGGCAGAATACTTTACACCGCCCACCGTTATTACGTTATAGCCGTATCCGGGTGAGGTGACATACTGATTCGGATTTTGCGTTGTATTTCCGGCAGATTTCACCACCGTGATCAGACTGGTATATATTTGGTAATCATATACCGCATCCACATCGTATCTGTATCCGGTGCTGCCAATACCAATACTGCAATTGACTATGTCACAGCCCTGTTCAATGAACCAAGCAATACCTTCTATTCTCTGCCCTACCGTACTGGGAGGTAAATGAGCAAAATAAAACTCGGCATCGGGTAACATTAATGCCAAAATTGAGGTTACTTTTGTGGCATGAGTAACGATCGTATCATTTGTACTCAATCCATTTATATATGGCCGAACAGTCCATCTATTATTTTCTATCAAAGGGCTAATATTGGGGTTGGTTGTATCGCAAGCATTAAAATGAGTTGTTGGAAAATCATAAAATGCATCTTCATAAATCCCAACTTTAATGCCTTCCCCGGTATAGGTACCATTTTGTACAATGCTTTTAGCACCGATACATTCCAGCACATCATGCCAACCGGTTTTTGACGAATTTGTAAGGGTCGTATCGGTTTCGGACTCCGACACTACTTCAAAGCCGTCGGTCAGGGAAATATGCAGGATGTTTTCGTTTTCCGCAATCGCGGACAGTGCCTCCGTATCAAGCTGTGTTGCGGGCACGGTGAGGGTAACGAAGGATGAATAGTCAATGGGATGTGCATCGGTATAAGGAATATCCGAAAGCAGGGACATATTCTCTTCGATCAGTGCCGCGTGATAACGCTTGGAGTAGGCATTTCTGCGCGTTTTCAAAAGACTGCGCTCCTCGGCACTCTTTGCGTTTGCCAAATCTGCCGCCAGCGATCTATACTCTTTAGTTTCCATATAATCAGCGGCAAACTGCACGGTAATATACACATTTTCGTCAGTAGCCTCGCCGCTTCGGGCTGACATGGCGGCAGATGCAGTGTAATCACTTTTGACAGATGCCACAGCCGATTGCAATTCAGCCGCATCATCCATATATGCGTGCTCGGGGGTGTCGAAATAAAAGTGGATCTTACTTGTAAATATCGTCACCTGCAATCGGTTCTTCGGGTATGGAAAGGTCGGTATTTTCACTTGCCGCCAAGTCCTGTGCCAATACCGAAAAGCCGTTTCCTGCGGGAAGAAGGATACAAAAAATCAAGAGAATGGCTAAAAATTTCTTTTTCATGGTCATATCCTTTCTTTTTTTACGGATGATTGCAAAATATTGTTTTAACTGAAGATCTCACTTTCCACGGGTATTCCCTCCCTACTCCGTTTATACATTTTTATTATAACACATCTAAAAGTGTTTTTTGAAAATCATTTGTTAAAAAATGCAACCGCAGGAAAATTTCTACCTTTTGTACAAATCATTGAGTATTCTTTTGTGCAAAAGGAAAGGACTGCGCTTTCGTGCAATCCTTCCGTATGCTTATTTACCTGCCACCTTCATGCCTTCTGCCAGAACATCGGGAGAAAGATATCGGGTATAGCCGGGTCCGTGTTCCTCTATTTCGTTTCCCACAGCGGTGATCTTTTTCAAAAGATCGAAGAAATTGCCCGCCACGGTAAAGGATTTGAGCGCCCTGCCCTGCCCTCCGTTTTCAATGAGAAAACCACCGCTTTCAATGGAAAAGTCGCCCGTCACCGCATTGGCTCCCGCATGGAAGCCCTTCATTTCGGTCACAAAGATACTGCCCTCCCCTGCTCTTTGAAACAGCTCTTCCCGTGTAAAGTCACCGGGTTCCAAGCGGAAATTAAATACCTTTGTTCCGATATTGCTTCCCTGTCTTGCGGCATTGCCCGTGGTGGTCTTACCCATCATATCCGCGCTTTTCAAATTATACAAAAATGTTTTGAAAACGCCGTTTTCCACCACTGCCTTTGTATAGGCGGGAACGCCCTCGCCGTCAAAAGAGATCTGATATGCATTTCCCTCCATGAACGGGTCGTCGGTCAAGGTTACAACCGAAGATGCCACTGCCGTTTCCAAATCTTTTTCAGAAAGAGGAGAAAGACCTCTTGCTGTGCGTTCTCCAAAAAACACCGATACAAACGCCGACAAAATAGCTTCCATTTGTCTTCCTTCAAACACCAGATTATATACGCCAGTATCGGGTACTTCTGCTCCAAATCGGTCTTTTGCCTTTTGAATTGCCTTATCAGCCAATTCCTTTGCATCGTAACTGTCCAAGCAATTGTATTTACTTTTCATGCCGCCCTGACGTTCATCGCCGTTTGCCATGACCGCATAGGTATAGATACCGTCGCATCCACCTTCACGCTTCAATGTAATCCCCGCGGAATTGTATAAACAAATGCGGTGACTGCCCGCCCACGCACCGCAAGCGGTACCGTCACTGACATTTTCATCGCTGCTGTACACCGTTTGGCAAAGATCCAGCGCAGTTGCCTTCAGCTTTGCCGCACTTGGCATGGTATATTCGCAAGAAGCCGCTTCTTTATATACGCCGCCGCCCTCATAAAAGATAGCTTTTTCTCCGCCCGAGATCACGGACAAATTTTCCTTGGCACTTTCCAAAAGCGTTCCTACCGTTTCAATACTGACAAGACCGCCGGAAGCACTGCCTGCTTTGCCGTCTAAAAACACTCTGACCGACAGATTTGCCGAGACCCCGAAATTGAATTCTTCTATTTCGTGGCGAAATGTTTCGGTGGAAACTTCCTCATTTTCGTTTAAATAGATTTCATACTGCGTAATGCCCAGTTCCTTGGCTTTTTTCTGTGCCGCCAAAACCAATTCTTCAAAAACGATCATACTTATTTCCCTCACTTTCTGCCGCCGACTGTAATATTGGAAACACGGATCATAGGCTGCCCCACTTCGTTTGGCAAACTGCCGCTGGAAGATCCGCACATACCGGGGGCTCTGGTCACTTCCTCTGCAATCATATCAATATTCATCAAAACATCCGAGCCGGTTCCGATCAAGGATGCACCTGTGACCGCCTCGCAGATCTTGCCCTCTCGCACAATATATCCCTCGTCTACCGAGAAGTTAAATGCCCCATTGATGGGATTGACCGATCCGCCCCCCATTTTACGACAGTAAAGTCCGTATTCAATGGAAGCGATGATGTCCTCTCGGCTGTCATTGCCGGGGGCAATATAGGTGTTGGTCATACGGGAGGTGGGATCAAAACTGAAATTCTGTCTGCGGCTGTTACCGGTAGGTTCCATCCCCATGCGTCTGCCGCCCAGTTTATCGATCATATAAGATTTGAGAATACCGTTTTCGATCAGCACGTTCTTTCTTGCGGGCGTACCTTCATCGTCAATATTGATACTGCCCCAAGCATGGGGAATCGTACCGTCGTCAATGGCAGTCAGCTTGCTGTTTGCCACCTGCAAGCCCAATTTACCGCACATTTGGGAAGTTCCCCTCGAAACCGAAGTTGCTTCCAATGAATGACCGCAGGCTTCGTGGAAGATCACGCCCCCAAAGCCGCCATCAATTGCCACCGTCATTTTACCGGCAGGACAGGGCTGTGCTCCCAGTTTTGCCACTGCACAGCGCGCTGCCTCCGCGGCAATATCCTCAGGGGAAGCATACTCGGAAAAGAGTTCAAAACCGCACATCAATCCCGGTCCGTAAAATCCGTCACGGCGTCCCGCGCCGTCTCCCGCCACCACAGACAGCCCCAGGCGGGTACGCACCTGGCGGTCTTCTTTCCAAAGCCCGTCAGTATTGAAAACCTGTATTCTATGGTCAATATCCCAGAGGTTTCCGGTCACCTGCCGCACGCTTTCGCTGTAAGCTCTTGCCGCTTTGTCGGCACGAAAAAGGAATTCCGCTCTTTCGCCTTTGGTCAACACTTCAGGCGGGATTTTGGGTGTATGCAAATCAGAAATCGGAATCAATGTTAGATGCAGATTTTGCACCTTTACGTTTTCCGACATCATATCAGCAATTGCCGCCGCACAGCGCATGAGCCCTTCTTCGCTCAGATCGGCAGTGGATGCCGAAACACATTTGGTGCCCGAAAACACACGTATACCCGCGCCCGCATTCAGCGTATCGCTCACGGTATCAATACCGCCGTCCACCAAATGCAACCCATTTTGATGCGTGTGATTGATATACAGTTCACCAAAATCGCCGCCGTTTTTGGTTGCGCATAGCAGTACTTTTTCGTACAAAACATTCTTTTCCACAAAAAACACCTCCTGGAATTCTTGACTTAGGGAAAGTAAACTGTTATAATATGTATATATTGTAGTACAAGCTTGCCGTTTTGTCAAGCGAAAGAGGTCGTAACATGCCCGAATTTCAACTTTCTCCTCAACGCCGTTATATTATTGAACATTTTATCAAGCAATTACCGTTACTGCGCAAAAAAGCAGGACTGCGTCAATACGAGCTTGCCGATTGCATCGGAAAGAGCCGCCAAAAGCTGTCTGACATTGAGCGCGGCATCGCCCCCATGGGCTGGGACACGTTTCTTGCCATTCTATTTGTTCTGGAATCATACGGCCTAATCGATGAAATACGAAACGATTCCACACTTGCGCGTGTTTTGGAAAAAGAATTACACCCCCAAAACCAAAACGGAGATATCTCGCATCATTGAGATATCTCCGTTTATTTTTAGCTCATCATAGTCTGCACATCGGTCACTTGCCAAACACCGTCTATTTGTTCAACAGTAAAAACACCGCCCAGTGCATTCAAGTTGCCTTGGCTCATCCAACCGGTAATTTCTGCTAGTTTGCTTTCATCTATCCATTCTACCGAATCAAATGAAAGGAAATATCCATCGGTAAAATAATCGGCACCATCCAAATAGCCGTGTTCCTTTAAACCGTCCCATGTGGCTTTCATGAAACGGAATTTTTGTCTACCCATGTAAGAAACCAATAATTTTTCCAGCTCCGGCAAAACATCCGCTTCCACACCGTAGGGATCCAAAGCTAAAATACTTTTCAGCCCGCTCATTCCGGCGTTGTTCGCAAAATAATCCAAAACAGCAAAGTAAGCACCGACTTTTCCTGTCAGATCCCAGGCATCATCATTCTTTTTTGCCTGCCAGCCGTCATCTGTTTTGGTAACCGTCACGCTTCCGCCCAAATTCGCTTCGCTGATTGTCAAAGTAGTCCGCATTGACACAACAAGCGTCACTTCGGTACGGTCTTTTGACCAACTTACATTCAAAAAAGATACCAAATATCCATCTGTAAAATTGCCCGCATCGTCGATCAAACGCTCACCGTAAAGTGTTACCCAATCGCCTTTTGTCAGTTTCATGCTTTCGTCGTCACAGAATTCATCAAAAAGATCATAGAGCTTTTCATGATTTTCTTCCGCAATACCCGTTTGATCCAGACAAACATATCGGGTATCTTTATCCATTTCGCCAGAGAACGCACAAAATGCTTGGTAATATGCGCCCCATTCCCCGCTTTGATCCGCCTTTTTACATCCGGATACCGAAAAAATCGTTACACAGATCAATATACACACAAGAAAACTCGAAATCGCACGTTTCAAAATCATTTTCTCCTTTGCGCAAACTTACTGTATATCGATCATGCACTGAGCACGGCAGCTTCCATCCGAAGCCACCACCGATACGATCACCGCCTCGGCAGGTGCCAACGCTTTCACGTTACCGTCATCCACAAACAATGCATCCTCATTGCTGGATGTCCATATAAAGGTAACGCCTTCAACATTACACGTTGCCACCAGCAAAATCGAATCATTGACATTCAACGTGATCTGTTCGCAGTTCAAGGTGATCTTGGGAACAGGTTTGGGTTTAACCGCTGTCACTTCACAAGTAGCTGTATACACACCGCATTTGGCGGTTATGATGGCAGTTCCTTCAGAAATGGCTGTCAGCTTACCGTTTTCATCAACCGTCACACAAGCGTTGCTCGAAGAATATATTGGCTTTGCCGTATATCCCTTAACAACAGCCACAAGGGATGCGGTAGTTCCCACATCCATGGAAAGCTTTGTTTTATCAAACGAAACCGAGCATTCCACACCCTCGCGCTTTAATTGAATGGTGCGCTGAGAGTTATCATATACGCTGTATGGATCAAACAGCGCTTTCATATTTTCGTTTTCGGCATATTTTCTCAGACATTGTCCATCCAAAATAAGACGTTCATTGTAGCAGATACCCAAGTAAAGCGGTACAGCAGACGAAGATACTTTATAGTCCCAGTTTACACCGTTCATACTGGTGGCACAATATACAGCAAATCCCTTGGCGTGCAGTGCTTCGGCACGTTCCTTACCGCCGGTTTTTCTTAAATCGGTAAAGTTTCCAAAAGGATAAATAAACACATGCGTCTTTCCGATATACGGCAAAACTTCACTGTCCCACTTTTCAAAATCAAGATGAATTTCTTCAACCGACATGGCATTATAATCACCGTGAGAATAGCTGTGGCAAGCAAAGGTATAGCCGTTTCCGCGGAACCAATCTACGATCTTGGGCACTTCCGTTTTTGCCATTGCCTTTTCCGCGTCCGTTGCCTTGGATGTAGTGTCATATCCAAACAAGCCGTTATTGCCCGAGGGTGCTACCACCATGCGGGCGCCGCTGAAGGAAAAATCAGGATGCTTGGCAATAAAGTTTTCAAGGATCGGGAAGATCTCATTGTCATCCGAATACAGTTCAGTACCGTCAGCCAACTTGGTATAGGTGTACAATTTGCCGTTTTTCACAACCAAACGGTCAATTCTTCCCATGCCATGCTCACCTTCGGGATAGCACACATTGTCCACCGACATCACAAGCGGTTTCTTTCCCGCAGGGATCTGAATGGTATCCCGCAGTTTTGCTTTCAGCACACCGTCCTCTTCGTAGTAATCGTACATATAGTCAATGTTAATGAGCACATAGCCGTTTTGATACATCTGTTCCAGCATCGCTTTGAATTCCGAAACATACAGGCAGTCACTATCAAAATGACCCGTCTTATCTTCAAATGCGATCAGATTGTGGAAAAACACGTGCTTGACATTCTTAGCACTCCAAGAGGTATAGGTCACGCCGGGATCAAAAGTAGGTTCATAATACGGAACGGAAGAAACAACTTCAGGTTCTTTCACCGTAACCGTAACCGTCGCATATGCGCCGCCTGTAACCGTAACGGTGATCACACAAGAACCTTCCGATACAGCCTCGATCAAACCGTTTTCATTCACCTTTGCCGCCCCTGAGGAGGATGCAAAGGAAACAATTGTATTTTCATCGCAATTCAGCAGTGTATAAGCAATTTGTTTACTTTCACCAACGATCAATACCACCTCGGTAAAGGAAAGCTCCACTGAAGGCTTCGGAGGATCCACCGGCGGATCGTCTGGCTCTTCATTCTTCTTGACAGTCAGTTGAAAGCCTGCCATGCAGGAACCGTTTTCAACAGACAGCGTAATGGTTGCCTCTCCTTCAGAAATTGCACGCACAATACCGTTTACATCTACAGTGGCGATCAAAGGATCGCTTGTGGCATAGGTAACCGTCGAATCGGTACAGTTTTTCAAAACATACGCACCCGCTAAAGAAAGGGTGTCCCCCACAGTCAGTTCCGCCGATTCCGACATCATAACGATCTCAGGCAGTTTGGTTTGCGGTGTCGGATTCACCACGGGTGGGGGAGTAACTGTGGTATCGGGATCTTCCCCCGCCATCTGATTTTTTTCTTTACAAGCAACAATCGGCAAGATCATTGCAAAAATCAGCAAACAAATAACAAAACGTCTTATATTTTTCATAGGCACCTCCATGGAAGCAATCAATTATAAGCAGATTCAATCATATATACGTTGGCACGGCCTTCTTTGCCGACTTGGGAAACAACACCCCTTGTACGCAGCAATTTCAGCGCATAGAAGGCATTTCTTCCGCGCAGTCTTGCCTTTTGGGCAAATTCCGCCGCGGTAAATACTGCAGGCAGTCCCTCGGGAATCAGTGTGTGGTAGTCTTCCCCGGATGTTACCGTCCATACATCCGCCACATTCAAGGGAACGCGGTCCGCCTTTTCGCCTCTTCTTTTACCGCCGACAGGCACAGTACGATACTCTGCAGTGTCAATCAGCAAAAAAGTAACCGCAAATCCGGAGTTCTCGATAAAAAGATCCAGCGGGGACAACGCAACCAACGACCAAGCGCGATTGCCGTGAAGAGGGCTTTTTCTGCCCCCGCTGACACTGCCGTCATTTGGATTCAAATAATATAAATACCGATCACGCACGATCGGACAAACCACCTGCACCGGATAGTGAGGCAGGATACGCGGTATTTTTTTGGCAAGCGCAGCATAATTCCCCGTCTGTATTTCAATGATCTTTTCGCCGTCAAAAATATCGGCAATCGGTCCCTCGGGAAGCTGTACTTCGTGATGGCTTGCATCGGAATCAAAATAAAACTTTAATATCCCATGCAGAGAGTGTTCTGCCAAACGACCAATTCCTTCCACGCAGGTTTGCTGTTGATAAACGCGAAAACTGTTTGACGCCAATGCCAGTTTTTCGGCATACTCTGCCAAACATTCCATAATCATATCCTCTTTTTGGTTTTATCACTATTAGTGTACCACAACCAAACGCAAAAGTCAATTTTCTTTTCAATTCTTCACAAAAAATTAAAATATTACCCATCAATTATCCGACTAAAAAAACAATTGAGCCGAATCAACACTCGATTCAGCCCAATATCTCTTATATTAATCGGAAGTACGGAGAGAAATCTCTTTTTCACAGGCAGCGATCTTGGCACAAAGGCAAAGAACCTCGGTGGCACTGCGCAGATCCTCGGGGGTGGGATAGGAAGGTGCAATACGCAAATTGGAATCGTGCGGATCCTTTCCGTAAGGATAAGTAGCTCCCGCAGGCGTGAGCACTACGCCAAGCTCTGTACAAAGTGCGTGGGTGCGCTTTGCCGTACCTTCGGGCAGATCCAGGCTGATGAAGTAACCGCCGCGCGGTCTGCTCCAAGAACCCACACCGCAAACAGCCAATTTCCGCTCAAAAGCACCGATCACCGCTTCAAATTTGGGACGAAGCAGCGCCGCATGCTTCTTCATATGCGCTTTCAATCCTTCCAAGTCGCCAAAAAAACGCGCGTGTCTCAATTGATTGATCTTATCATGGCAAATAAACTGTTTTGCCAAATACTTTTTGGCATGTGCCAGGTTACGGGGACTTGCCGCCAAAGCAGAAACACTGCCGCCGCAATAGGTCACCTTGGCAAAGGAAGCAAATTCATACACGCGGTCTTCATTGCCGTACTGTTTTGCCAAAGAGAAAATCTCCGCAAGGGTATCTCCTTCGTCATACAGATCGTGAATACCGTAAGCATTGTCCCAAAAGATCCGAAAATCGGGAGCGGCTGTCGGCATGGAAACCAGACGCCGCACCGTTTCCTCACTATAGGTAACGCCCGTAGGGTTGGAATACTTCGGCACACACCAAATTCCTTTGATGGAAGGATCCGTTTTGACAAGGCTTTCCACCACATCCATATCGGGGCCTTCATCGGTCATGGGAACTGTAATCAGCTCTGCACCAAAGCATTCACTCACGCCGAAATGACGGTCATAGCCGGGAGAAGGACAAAGGAAACGAATGGGACCTTTTCCCCAAGGTTGCATACCCTCGCCCGCGCCAAAGATCATATTGCGGGCAAAGGTATCATACATCAGATTCAAACTGGAAACACCGCCGATCATCAACATATCGGCAGGGACACCGAGCACTTCTGAAAACAGCCTTTTTATTTCGGGAATACCGTCAAATCCGCCGTAATTGCGTGCATCCAGCCCATTTTCGGTAACACACTGCTCGTTTTGCGTAACGGTTGTAAGCAGTCCTTCGGAAAGATCCAGCTGTTCACCGGAAGGCTTTCCGCGGGACATATCCAGCTTCATATTCAATATTTTGTACTCTTCAAATCTGTCTTTCAGATCCAAGAGTTCTTTTTCCAATTCTTGTTTGGTTGCGTTTTGATATATCATGAACGGGGTACTCTCTTACGTTTTAGAAATCTGCGTTTCCGGTAGTACGGGGGAAGGATTCTACATCGCGAATGTTGGTCATACCGGTAACATACATAATCAGACGCTCAAAGCCCAGTCCGAAACCTGCGTGATGCGTTCCGCCATACTTGCGCAGATCACGGTACCAGCTGTAATCGTCGGGATTCAGACCGAATTTGCGGATACTTTCATCCAGAATGTCAATACGCTCTTCTCTTTGGCTTCCGCCGATCAGCTCGCCAACGCCGGGAACCAACAGGTCTGCCGCCGCAACGGTTTTGCCGTCGTCGTTGACACGCATATAGAATGCTTTGATATCTCTGGGCCAATCGTATACAAATACAGGCTTTCCGAATACCTTTTCGGTCAGATAGCGCTCGTGCTCGGTTTGCAGATCTTCGCCCCAACCGACGGGATATTCGAACTTTTCGCCCGAATTCTTAAGAATTTCCATGGCTTCGGTATAGGAAACTCTGGCAAAATCGGATTCCACAATATTATGCAGACGGTCAAGCAATGTCTTATCCACAAACTTGTTGAAGAACGCCAATTCATCAGGGCAATGCTCCAACAGATAAGCAATCACGCTCTTGAGCATAGCCTCTGCCAATTCCATATCATCATTCAGATCGGCAAAAGCGATCTCGGGCTCCACCATCCAGAATTCTGCCGCATGGCGGGGAGTATTGGATTTTTCTGCGCGGAAGGTGGGGCCAAAGGTATATACCTTGCTGTATGCCATGGCATAGGTCTCCACATTCAGCTGACCCGAAACGGTCAAATTGGCAGGCTTACCGAAAAAGTCCTGCGAAAAATCCACACTGCCGTCGGGATTTCTGGGGGGATTTTCCATATCCAAAGTGGTCACACGGAACATCTCTCCCGCGCCCTCACAGTCGGATGCGGTGATGATGGGAGTGTGAACATATACAAAACCGTTTTCGTTGAAGAATTTATGCAGGGCAAAAGCCGCCTCGGAGCGCATACGGAATACCGCATTAAAGGTATTGGCGCGGGGGCGCAGATGGGCAATGGAGCGCAAGAACTCAAAGGAGTGGCGCTTGTTCTGCAAAGGATAGTCGGGAGTGGAAGCTCCTTCCACCGAAACTGCACTTGCCTTGAGTTCAAAAGGCTGCTTTGCTTCGGGAGTCAACACAAACGTGCCGGTAACAACATACGCACAGCCGATATTCTGCGAAACGATCTCTTTATAATTATCAAGGAACTCAGCCTCCAGCACAACCTGCAAATTTTTAAAGCAGGAACCGTCGTTGAGCTCGACAAAGCCAAATACATTGCTGGTACGCAAATTGCGGCACCAGCCGCCAACTGTGATTTCCTTTCCCGCATAGGTTTCGGGACAGGTGAACAATTCTTTGATAACCGTTCTTTTCATGGAATCTATTTCCCTTCGTAATTTTCTTATCATTCGGATTATTATACTGCATTTTTTGAAAAAATACAAGATTATTTTAAATGATTTTTCAATTTTTTTCAAAAAAATAGGTATATATTTTCCGAATCATTCTCCGTTTAAGAAAAGAATTTTAAAAACACCTGCAATTGGGACATCCAATCCCCTTCCGACAATCTTAGAATTATCGAATAGATCCACACCCCAAGACACAATGCGCCAAACGACATCATGATCAGCCGATAGCCTTTTCTCAGCCACCGCACATTTATCACCTCAGTTTATTATATGCGCACTTTCTTTGTTCATCACATTTTCAGCAAAAGCGTTTCCAATTCTTCTGCGTTTTCAGCAAGCGGCACTTCTCCTTTGGCAATCAGCGTTTTTCTGTCCCGATAGCCCCATAAAACGCCCACAGGCAGCATACCCGCATTGCGCGCGGTTTGCATATCCACATCAGAGTCACCCACAAAGGCGATCTCACATGGATCAAGTCCCATTTTCTCCGCAATTGACAGTGCCGCTTGGGGGTCAGGCTTAACAGGCGTTCCTTCCACGTGCCCCAGTACAGCGGTGAACGGAATTTGCGGGAAATAGTGCTTTACCACCTGCACCGTTTGCGCCATGGGTTTATTGGACTGCACCGCCACCCAAACGCCGTTTGTACAAAGCCGGGACAACAGCTCGGTAATACGTGGGTACACCTTGGTTTTGGCGGTACATGCTGCGATATAATAGGTGCGGTAGGCAGCAAGCGCACAGTTCACTGTATCCTCATCCCGTTTGCTTTCGGGAAGCGAACGGCGCACAAATTCTCTTGCCCCATAACAGATCGCATCCCTGTGCTCCTTTCGCGTGCGTATGGGAAAACCGAACTGCATCAGCATTCGGTTCATTGCATCCTCCAGATCGGGCAGTGTATCGGCAAGTGTTCCGTCAAGATCAAATATTACGCCTTTTATCATATTAAAAACCTCTTTTTTAAACTGTAAGAGGTCGGATTGACCCGACCTCTTGAAATACGCCGTGAATGTTTAAAACTTACCTCCTCCGCCGCCGTGGCTTCTGCCCGAGGACGATCTGTGCGTAGAAGAACCGCCTTCGTTTTCCCTGCGCACTCTTCTGACAGTACTGTATAAATACATATCTCTTGCCTCGGTGATGTGCAGACTGTCATTCTTCACATACGCCGATGCTCCCGCCTGCTGTCTTGCGCTGTGCAGCTTTGCTTTCATGCCGGACATAGCAATAAAAGCCACCACAACACCAATCAACACTGCAATCAGTCCGCTTTTCAAAAAACCAAACGGCGCTTTGGGCAGATTCCATGTGTCATACGGTTCGCCCGTGCGTGCCTGGGCAATGAATTCATCGCACAAATCGGCATAAATATCAAACGCCTCTGCGTAATCACCGTCGCTCAAATATGGAACAAAGCGATCTGAAATATACGCAATTCCCGCATCGGTAAAGGCTGTAATGCCAAAACCGGATGTGGAAATCCACCAGTCGTTATCCTCGGTACTCACAAGAAGAAGCACGCCGCTTGCGCCAAAACAATGATTATCATAGTAATCATCGGCATATTCCATGGGGCTTTTTCCTTCCAGTGTATCCGTAGTAACTACGATCACTTGCACACCTTCATTGCGAGACGTAATATCACTTAATTTTTCCAGCAGTGCCCGCTCTTCTTCTTGACTGAGCAGATCCGCACCGTCGTCCAGCTTGGGCACAGCCTCATCAGTTGCATACGCCGCAACACCGAAAGACAAAAACAGAACAATGGTCAAAAGAAGTGTCAAAGCTCGTTTTTTCACACCGTCACCCCCTTACAGCAGCCACAATAAATAGGCAAGGCCGAATGCCGCCGCAGATGCAATGGCAGTGATGGCAGCAAACCAACGCCAATAAGCGCCGCGATCCACAGGCAGATCGCCCACCAGTTTCCCGGTTTGACCGTTCATGGCAAAAGTGTACTTTTTCCCGTTCCATGTGGTATTTAACAGCCACACCGGATACAGCGCATATTTTGCCTTACCGCCGTGCAGACGGATACTGCCGGAAGAAGGCATTACATCGGTATAACCTTTTACCGTGGAGGCAAACGCCTGCTCGGTACTGTATTTAATACGCTCGTTCGCACGTTCAATGCTCTCTTCGGCATCCACATCGTACCGATCGGCAAAATAGCCTGCCAGATATGCGGTCTTAAAATCCACCGCCTGAGAAAGATCAAACGGCTCGATGGCCTCCATCAACGCATCGTCCATTTTTTCGGAGCCGTCCACCGGCACACCGTTAAATGCCAGAGAACCGCCGCGCAGTATCAGAAAATGGCTGGTTTCGGTATAATTGTAGCGGCTATCGCTCCAAATGCGCAGTCTGGTTCCCTTGTACCGAATGCGGGCATCCGCCTCTGTGTCAAACAGCCAAAACGGAACATATATGCCCTTTATCTCATCGATGTGATTTTCATCCTTGAAAATCTTAGGCACAAGTAATTTATTGTAATGCCGCTTGAGCGCTTCCTTTGCCGCTTGCTTATCCAGTTTGAAAGGGATCACATAGTCGGGCTTGAGCGCACCTTGAAACTGTCCTTTCATCACCACCGCATTTCCGCAGTACGGACAGGTCGTAGCGGCTGTGGTTTCATCGCCCACAATCTCTCCGCCGCAGCTTTCACAGGCATATGTACGCAGTCCCGTGAGCTCATCCTCCTGCCACTGCCCCCCGGCAGCGGTATCCCAGGTCATATCGTCGGCACTTTCATTTTTCAGTTCATCATCGTAGGCTTTCAATGTATCGATCTCGAACTCGGTATCGCAATACGGACATTTCATTTTTTGCAGTTTGCTGTCAAACTCGATCGTACCGTCGCAACACGGACATTTGAATTCCTGCAATTTATCTTTCTTTTCCTGTTTTTCCAAATCCATCAACTCCTTTTAGGGCCGAATTTACAAATCAAACAATGTCGCCGCTATCAAACAAATCTCCGCATTCGGGACAGAATTTGGGAGGATTGGTTCCCTTTTCGGGTTCCCATCCGCATTTATCGCACTTGTACTGAGGCACACCTGCCGGCTTCCCAGCACCGCATTCAGGGCAGAATTTTCCCTTATTGACCGCACCGCAACTGCAAGTCCATCCTTCCTCTGCCGGTCTCTTCGCACCGCACTCGGTACAGAATTTACCCATTGCCGTATTTCCGCAGGTGCAGATCCAACTGCCTGCAGGTTTTGCTTCCGGCTTTTTGGCTCCGCATTCGGTGCAGAACTTGCCGGATACCGTATTTCCGCAGGCGCATTTCCACGTATCGGCAGGGGTATTCTGTTTCATCTGTTGCATCTGCTGTTGCTGTGCCATGCCCGTATTGTAAAAGCCCTGTGCCGCATTCATGCCGCCCATGTTCATTGCCATTCCCATACCCATAAAGCCGTTCATAGAACCGCCCTGATTAGAGGCGGCGTTTTCCATGGCAGTGGCGGTTGCATCGGTCATTCTGCCCGCCATCATAAAGGGATTCTGACCCATAGTCATGGCGTCTTCCATTTGGTTGATCTTCTTCATATCCTCATCGGTGAGAGTGATGGGATTGAGAGCAATCTTTTCCACAGTAATACCGCGGCTTTCCGCCCATTCGGTCCGCAGTGCCTCGTTCATTGCCTGCTTCAATTCGTTTGCCTTGGCAGGGATCTGCGCAGGGCGAAGCTCCAATTCGGACAGTGCACCAAAGGCGGGTTGCAAAGCTGAAACAAACTCGGTTTTCAGCTGTGCGTCAATCTCATCGCGGGTAAATTCATATTCCACGTTACCGCAGACCTTGGCATAGAACACCAGCGGATTGGTAATCATATAGGAATAAACGCCGTTACAGCGCACTTGCACGGTTCTGCGCATACCGATCTCACGGTTGACTACGTCAAACATAATGGGGCTGGGCGTACCAAAGCGGTTGCCCATGATCTCTTTGGTATTGAAATAATATACTCTCTGATCCTTGCCCGTATCCCCTCCGTAGGTGAAGCGCTTGCCCATGGTAGAAAAGGCATCCTTCAGTCCCTTGCCGAATTTGCCCGTAAAGACAGAGGGCTCGCTGGAGGTGTCATAGGTATACTCACCGGGCTCGGCGCACACCTCCACGATCTTGCCTTGCTCCACGATGATCATGCACTGACCGTCTGCCACAGCAATGCCCGAACCGTTTGAAATAATATTATCATTCCCTTTTTTATTGGAAGACCGTTTACCGATCTGCTTTTGTCCTCTTCTGACAAGCACGTCCGCAGGAAGTGCATCACAATAGAAAAATTCCTTCCACTGATCGGCAAAGGTGCCGTTCATTGCGCCAAAGGCTGCTTTTATAAGTCCCATACGGAAACTCCTTTCTGTTTTTCGGAATTATCATATCCAGTATACACCCTTTTGCATTTTCTTTCAATATTTTTTCAAAAAATTCTTGACAAAACGCATTTATTGATGTATGATTGCCTCACAACCGCATACTGAAAATCAGGGGTGCTGTAGCAGAGTACGGCTGAGATGGGAAGCTTTTCCCGAACCCTCTAACCTGAAACGGATAATACCGGCGTAGGAAGATTTGCATGGCACAAGCCTTTTTCGCAGGTCGATTTTCCGCCTGCGGAATTTTTATTTACGGAGGTTTTTCAAATGAAAAACAAAACGGCTCTTCGCTTGACAGAAGGGGCGGTCATGATCGCGCTTGCCACGGTACTCAGTATGATCAAATTGGCAGATTTCCCCTACGGCGGTTCCATCACCGCCGCTTCCATGTTCCCCATTGCCGTCATTGCCTACCGCCACGGTACCGTATACGGTTTGTTTTGCGGACTCATCTACGGCGGCATTCAGCAACTTTTGGGGCTGAACACTTTGTCCTATTTTACATCATGGCAATCGATTCTTGCCATTATCTTACTCGACTATATCGTTGCCTTTGCAGTTTTGGGCCTTGCAGGAGCATTTCGCAAGCTTTCGGTAAAACCCGCTGTCAAAATGACTTTGGGGGTACTGCTGGCATGCACACTTCGGTATCTCTGCCATGTCATTTCGGGTTGTACCGTTTGGGCAGGACTTTCCATTCCCGATTCCGCCGCCCTTCTTTATTCCCTTGCTTACAATGCCACCTATATGATCCCCGAAACACTGATCGGGTGTATTGCAACCTGGTATCTGTTCTCCATGGTGGACTTTGCTTCCCCCCGCCTCAAGCGTCTTCCCTCGGCAAGATCCGATGCTCTGCCCGCCCCCGCGCGTGTTTGTTACCGCTCGTCGGTATTGCTTGCCGTCCTTGGCGTATGCTACGCCATCATCCGCATATTCCCGCTTTTGCAGGACGAAGGCGGCAATTTCGACTTTGCCGGCATCAAAGCCCTGGATGTCAATTCATTTGGCATTGTACTTGGCATTTGCGTCCTTTTGATCCTTATTCTCTTAACGCTGGGTACCCTACTCAAAAACAAGAAAGCTGAACATTAAACCATGAAAAAACGCTGTGTCATCATTTCCGCAGGTGATTTTTCACCCAAAGACTATACACCCAAAGAAGGCGACTTTGTGATCGCCGCCGACGGAGGATATGCCTATTTGAAGGATATGGGCATCATACCCGATCTCTGCATCGGTGATTTTGATTCCTTGGGATTTACACCCGAAGACTGCCCAATCTCCATATTGCCTGTGGAAAAGGATTGTACCGATACCGATGCCGCACTGCGCATCGGCCTGGAAAACGGATGCGGCGATTTTTTACTGCTGGGAATGCTTGGCGGCAAACGTCTGTCCCATACCCTTGCCAATCTGCAAACGCTGCCCCTGCTGGCAGAAAAACATATTCCTCATATGATCAAATCAGGCAGTATCACAGTACGCGCTTTGGCTAAAGATGACACCGTTTCTTTTTCGCATAAGAACAACTGCCATGTATCGGTGCTTGCCATCACCGATACAGCGGCGGTGACCCTTGAGGGACTATATTACAACGGAGATCACATTTCGCTCACAAACCGTTTCCCTCTGGGGGTGAGCAACAGTACTGTCGGAAAAAACGCTTTTGTGCGCTGTGAAGACGGCATGATACTCGTTGTGACAGAACCAAAATAGTTATAATTGGAACGCTGTCCCAAATCCTGTCCCCCTTTTTGAAAAAAGGGGGACCCAAAACTTTTGAAAATCTTTATAATTTTTATAAATATTTTTTTGAACTTTTTTCAAAAAACTATTGACAAAAGCACTGCAGAGTGCTATAATCCCATCGTTAACCAAAGACAGTAGGTTCCGTAAAAGCGCAAGCTTCCCTACCGAGGAGAACAAACTGCAATATTTTTGTATTGGATTTTGGTCTTTTTCGGTATTTGGAACCGAAAAAGGCTTTATTTTTTTCAGGAGGTGAATCCCTATGCCAAGTGCAGTAATTCTCGCACAGAAGCAGGCTACCGTCAAGGAACTGTCCGAAAAGCTGAAGACAGCGAAATCCGCAGTTATCGTTAACTACCAGGGTATTACCGTAGAAGACGACACCAAGATGCGTGCCGCACTCCGTAACGCAGGCGTAGACTACAAAGTATACAAGAACTCCATCATCGGCAGAGCTTGTACCGAAGCAGGCTACGGCGAACTGAGTGGTAATCTTGCAGGCATGTCTGCCATCGCAGTCAGCCAGGAAGATGAAGTTGCAGCTGCCAAGATCCTGAAGGAATATGCTGACAAGATCGAAACCTTTAACCTGGTTTCCGGTTTTGTTGACGGCGGCGTTCTGGACACCAAGGGTGTTGAAGAACTCGCAAGCATTCCCGGCAAGGACGTTCTGGTATGCAAGATCATGGGCTGCATGAAGAGCCCGCTCTACAAGCTGGCTTACGTGCTCCAGGCCATCATCGACAAGGATGGCGAAGGCACACCCGCTGCAGAAGAAGCAGCAGAATGATCGCTTAGGAAAGCGAAAACACAACAAAAAGAAAGATAATTTGGAGGTATTTCAAAATGGCAACCGAAAAGACTCTCGCAATTTTAGAAGAAATCAAAGCTCTCACTATCCTGGAAATGGCAGACCTGGTTAAGGCTCTGGAAGAAGAATTTGGCGTATCCGCTGCTGCTCCCGTAGCTGCAGGTGGTGCCGCTGCCGCTGCTGCTCCCGTTGAAGAAAAGACCGAATTCGACGTAATCCTGAAGGCTGCAGGCGACAAGAAGCTGAACGTAATCAAGGTTATCCGCGAAGTAACCGGCCTTGGTCTGAAGGACGCTAAGGACTTCGTTGAATCCGCTCCCAAGACTGTTAAGGAAGCTATGCCTAAGGACGCTGCTGAAGCTCTCAAGAAGCAGCTCGAAGAAGCAGGCGCACAGGTTGAAATTAAGTAATTTTAAGATCAACATACAAAAACGACACCCAAGCGGTGTCGTTTTTGCTTTCCGTCCGTCGTTTCAAAAGATCTCCCACTGATACAAAATAGACATAACTTCTAACCGTATTGTCTGTTGCGCTCCAAGTTAACTATATGGTACAATAGAAACAAACATACAAGGAGGCGTCACTTTATGAAACGAATACTCTATAACATTACACGGGCATCCCTTACCACATTTGCGGCGTATCTGCTGTTATTCTTCGCATGGCGTACGCTATTAAGCGGTGTGAAAAGCGAACGTCTGTATTTGTTTTTGGTTGCCACCATGTCATCTATGGCATTCGCATTCTTTTTGCTGTATTTCTCAAAAATCAAAAAGTCAGCGGGAGAAGATGAGGTCATAGAAGATTACGAAGTCGATACTTCGTACACACTAAAAAAAGACATCCGGCACATTCTTCGTCGCGAGGGAAAACTGTTGATTTTTATTGCCGCAATCGTCCTTCTTTGCTTCTTTTTAAACACATTTGACCGTGTTGTATTTCATAATAAAGTCATTTCCTTGCCCGCATTTCTTTTCGTACCCATGTGCCTATTCAGCACATGCTTCAAAATTTCCGTTATCGGGTATATCGTAAGCGTGCTCATGAATTGCGCCTGGTATATTTTGTTTCTCTTGCATTATCGAAAGAAAAAATATGATTACTGGATGAAAAAAGAGCAGTGAGGTACCTATGGCACTCAAAGACAAATTAAGAGATCTGCGCATTGCAAAAAACCTAACCCAAGAGGCAGTTGCCGAGCATTTGGGCATATCCTCCCAAACTGTTTCCAAGTGGGAACGCGGACTGCTTTCTCCCGATATTTCGCTGCTGCCGAAAATTGCTCTATTATACCGTTGCTCCATTGATTCCATTTTCGATATGGATATTACGTGGGGAACCGAGCACAGGAAAGAATTTGAAGCCAAAATTCACAAGCTGCAGGCCATGCAGGATCATGAAGGCGTTTATCAGGAGTGGATGCGGGAAATTGAATTGAATCCCGATGAGTATTCCAATTATACCGGTGCTATGCAGTATGTTCTCAATCAAAAAATGTTTGACGACAAACGCATCGAGCAGCTGTTTTTTCTGGCAGCACATGCTGAAAAGCACTGTACAAATGACGATATCCGCAACGAGATTTATCGTCTGATGCTCCAAATATGCGCCGCTTCCGAGAATCCCCGCCTCAAAGCTCTCACCCCCGAATACTACAAAAAATTACCTATGCTTCGACACAGTCGTGAGGTCTATGCCCGTTATGTGCTAAAGGATGATGCTTTCTATCGACAGCTGAAAAACAATATTTTCTATACCATTGACCTGACCGAATGCGCCATTCGTCAATTGATCACCCCCGAAATGCCGGCAGAAGAACAACTGTACTATTACAAAAAAGCAGCCGCGCTTTATGAAATTGTACTGGATGACAAATACGGCGGTTTTTGGGACGTGCCGCTACTTTGTGATTATTCCCAAATCGCTTCCCTGCTCGTTACACTGGGAGATCCAAAGGGAGGTGCCTCTTATATTGACCGTATTCTTAAAATACTGGAAAAACACCTGCATCCAAGTGAACAAAAAGACATATCCGGACTGCTCAGTACCCCCTCCCCTGCAAAAAATGCCGCCGCTAACCAGCGGTCTATACACTTACTCAATAGTATGCTGAACGATCCGGCTCTTTCGGCATTCAAGGAGCCGATCGCCGCATTCTTGAAAAAATATACCGAATATTTTAAATAGGTGAATATATGTTACTTTTATGGATTTTACTGATTCTTGCCGCACTGATTCTCTTGAGGTACTTTTATCTTATTTCCAAACGGATGCTTCTTGTATATAAATTCAAAAGGAATCATCCCACAAAACTTGTTTTTGTGCGAAACCCGTTGTTCTCTGTTTTGGTTCCCGACGGAAAAATAGATTTGATTGTTCAAACATCTGAAAAGACTTACTATATTTCGGTCATGACAACTCCCTTTCGCTGGGTAAGATATCATTTCAGCGAGGATCAGTTGGAAATCATCATGGAAAGAAAAGCTACGCATGTAACCAATCTCAAAATACCTCAACCGAACGGCGGGTCATTTGTCAATAACAGATTTCCTATAAAAAAATATTCGCTCAATCTAAAGCAAGACATACCGGACAGTGCCGACCGATATATAATTCTGCATCCCGCGCCCAAATCGGTATCTGCCGTAAATAAAACACAACTCGTTTCTATTGTCAATAACGACTTTGTGACAGAGCATATACGAGCATGCGGACTGCAGTATTTTTTAAAAAACATCCTCAAATAATATGCTCTTTCCAATCAAAAACGACACCCAAGCGGTGTCGTTTTTGATTTATATGAATAATTTTTTAAAGTCCTCGCGGTCGCGCAGGGAGGCGTACAAGTCATCCTTCATCAGCGAATCCTTTATCTGCTCCAAAAATGGTTTGGCAATATCGTTTTTCCCAATCTTAATATAAGGAATGGGTAAATACTGCTTTGAAAGCCTCGCAGAAATACGGTCAAAAACGCCACAAGTATATCTCACCACCTCTAAACCGTAGACTTTTTTTGCATGATCCATCATAACACACAAATACTCCACTGCCTTGTCATAATTTCCATCGAATAGTTCAAATTCGGCGCGTTTTTCATATGCACAATAGAGATTTCCATGAAAGCTCCCATAATTTCCATCCGGAAAAACAGTTTTCAGCACGGCTTCTTCAATATCTAGCGCCGCCATCGCGTGCGCTTCTCTCTTTTCAGCAAAATAATAAATATCTGACAATGATAAGCAAAATTTTCTAAGCGCATCCAACGACATATTTTGTTGATGTGTTATCTTTTCTTCACCCTGCAGACAAAGCTTCAATGCCTCATTTCGTGTCACTCTCCTTTTATCCGGAAACAGTTGCGCACATTTCAATGCTTCTTCGCGACGATCATTTTCGACATAGGTAATCATAGTATTCCAAATAGCCGTCTCTCGGATTTCAGATTCTTTACATTCCTCAATCACCCTATTATTGTGAAAAATGGAACGCTCAATCAGCTCCGAAGAAGGCGGTAATGCCGGGTCTTCCTTGCGTTTTTGATTAGCTGCTACGCAAGATTCCATCAATGCCAACCATGTAAGGTATTTGTAATCTCCGGGATATTCGCTAACCGCCTGTAAGGCTATACGGTAGTTTTCTTCTACGTTATAGTTCCAACTGAATTCACAACGCTTGTCATACTCGGTGCGGCGTGCATCGGTTTCTTCGGACTTTCCGCCCAGCAGTTCATCGGTAGTCACATGCAAAAGCCTTGCCAGCGGCATAATGAGCGCAAGGTCGGGCATAGTCACACCCGTTTCCCATTTGGAAACCGATTGGTAGGTCACGCCCAAATAGTCCGCCAGCTTTTCTTGCGTCAGGTCATTCTTTTTTCGCAGTTCCTTGATTCTTTGTCCCAGGTTGTTCATACCTTCACCTCTTTTTCAAAAGTAAGCCGTTTACTGCCTCTGTCCAAATGATAGCATAGCCGAAAAGAAAATACAATAACGCATTTTTTGATAAAAACTCACGCGGCAGGCGAGTTTTGTGTAAATGAAAAAGGAGAAACTTTACCGGTGGCAAGTCTTCTCCTTTTTTATTATTATTCAAACATTTATTCGTCGCAGTTTTCCCAGTTGTGGTAAACCTCTGCCACATCGTCATCATCTTCCAGATGCTCCAACAGCAGATTCATCTTCTTGATATCGTCCGCATCGGACAGGGTCACGTAAGTAGAGGGAACCTTTTCCACTTCGGCAGATGCAATGACATAGCCGGCAGCCTTCAATGCTTCTTCCACGGTGTACAGATCGGCAGGCTCGGTCTTGATCTCGCAGAAACCATCTTCTGCCGCAAAGTCGGATGCTCCCGCCTCCAGCGCAGTTTCCATCAGTGCATCTTCGTCAATATCGCCGTCTTCATTTTCAATCACAATGGTTCCGCAGTCGCTGAACATATAGCCCACACAGCCAACCATGCCCAAATTGCCGCCAAATTTATCAAAATAATGGCGCACATTGCCGGCAGTACGGTTACGGCTGTCGGTAGTAGCCTTTACGATCACAGCCACGCCGGAAGGGCCATAGCCTTCGTAATAGATTTCTTCGTAGTCAACGCTTTCTGCGCCCGATGCCTTCTTAATAACACGTTCGATGTTATCGTTGGGCACATTCAAGCTCTTTGCCTTCTGAATCAGATCGCGCAGTTTGCTGTTGGATGTGGGATCGGGACCGCCAGCCTTCACGGCAACTGCCATTTCCTTACCGATCTTAGTAAAGATCTTACCGCGCTGTGCGTCGGTCTTTTCTTTCTTGTGTTTGATATTGTTCCATTTGCTATGTCCGGACATATATACCTCCAAATTGTTGAATTATTTTTATTTAAATATGGGGCGTTTGCCCCATAACCCCAACAGAAAACTTTTGAAACTGTTTTAAAGTTTTTGGGGTCAAGCCCTTTTTCAAAAAGGGCTTGTGGGGTTGGGGCAACGCCCCAAATCATATCAGATCTTCTCGGGGTGCCTTAGGCAAATCAGCTCCAGCGCCTTACCCAGCACCTGCTTGGTGGCAAATACCATTGCCACACGCTGTGCCACCACATTTTCATCTCCCGCAGACAAGATCTGACAGTTATGATAAAAGCGGTTGAAAGCGGCACAAAGATCGAGAATATATCTTGTGATCACCGAAGGCTCATATTCGCGCAGTGCCAAATTGACTCTTTCGGGGAATTGCGCAAGGGTCTTTACCAGTTCCTTTTCCTCTTCCCCAATGTCAGCTCCTGTCACTTCACCCATTCTGCCTGCTTTTTCCAAGATAGAACAGCAACGCGCATAGGTATACTGGGCATAAGGACCCGAATTTCCTTCAAAGGAAAGGGCATCTTCCAAAATGAAGCTGATGTCCTTGGTACGGGTACTGGACAAATAGTGGAATACCACAGCACCCACACCCACCGCCTCAGCAGTCTCTTTTCGATCTTTCAGATCGGGGTTCTTCTCTTCCATGATCTGATCCACCTTTTCGATGGCGGCGGCGAACACGTCGCGCAGAAGAAGCATATTGCCATGTCTTGTGGATAATTTTACACCCGCCACACTGATGGTACCATAGGGAATGTGTACCAGCTCATCATACCAGGGATACTGCATCATTTCCACTACTTTAAACCACTGGGCAAAATGGAGCGATTGCTGTGCCGAGGTAACATAAATACATTTGTCAAAATTATAGGTATCCTTGCGGTAGACCGCCGCCGCAATATCTCGGGTGGGATATAACGTCGAGCCGTCTCTCTTGAGGATCAGGCAAGGAGGCAGTTTGTACTCGGAAAGATCCACAATGGATGCGCCGTCGTCGATCTTCAAGAGTTCTTTATCACGTAGCTTTTGCACTTCTGCCGGCATCTTATCGGTATAGAAGGATTCGCCCAAATAGGAATCAAAGGTGATATCCAGTTGGCGGTAGGTTCTTTCATATTCTTCCAGAGAGATTTCTTTAAAACGTCTCCAAAGAGCCAGGTTTTTTTCATCACCCAGTTCCAGCTTGTGAAATTCTTCTCTGGCGCGGTCATTGAGGGTGGGATCTTCCTCAGCTTCCTTGTGGAAACGAACATAAATGTCCACCAAATAGTCAATACCGCCTTGCTCTACTTCTTCTTCGCTGCCCCACAAACGGTAGGCAGTGATCAATTTACCAAACTGTGTTCCCCAGTCGCCCAGGTAATTAATACCAACACAGTTATAACCCACGAACTCATGCATCTTTTTCAGACTGTGTCCGATAACGGTAGTACCGAGATGTCCGATATGGAAGGGTTTGCAGATGTTGGGAGAAGAATAGTCAAGCACGACTGTTTTACCGCAACCGATGGTGCTGGCACCGAAATTCGGATCGGCAAGTACTGCCGCGAGACGGTTTTCAATCAAATACTCTTTTGATAGTTTAAAATTCAAATAACCGCCCGCAACCGATGCGTTCTCTACCGCAGGGCAGGCAAAGCCTTCGCCGAGCATAGCGGCGATGGCGGGAGGTGCCTTGCGCAGAGCGCGGCTGAGTTTAAAACAAGGAAATGCCAGATCACCCATGGTCAAATCAGGCGGATATTCCAGCATGTCCACGATCGCTTCTGCCGTCAAGCCGCTCCCTTCGGGCAAAGCTTTCAAAATTGCTTCGGCAATTTGTTTTTTTATCGTTAGCATAGTACTGTCCTTTGAATTACTTTTTTCGTTTTAAGACCCTTTTGGGGCAAAAACACACATACATTGTGATTATAGCACATTCAAAATGACAATTCAATCACTTTTTTAATTTTTTTCATTTTTTCTGCAAAAACACTTGACAGAACAATGCGTCTGTGCTATACTCTGTAAAGCAATTTACTTTACAGACAATGCACAGGGGACTACTATGGCACAGGATCCCGAAAAGAATTATCATATATCCCTGCTTCTTGATTTTTACGGAGAACTGCTTTCCGAAAGACAGCGGGAAATCATGGATTATTATTACGGCGAAGATCTTTCCCTTTCGGAAGTGTCGGCACTGACCGATATTACAAGACAGGGAGTACGGGATGCGCTGCGCCGCTCCGAAAAGCTCCTTTGGGAAACCGAAGAAAAATTGGGGCTTGTCGCCAGATTCTCTTCCCAAAAGGAAGATCTTTCTTATATCATCGCCCGACTGGAACAGATTAAACAGCGGGGCGAGCCGGTGGATGATATTATCCTTCGGGCAAAAAAGATGCTTTAATGAGGTATTGATATGTTTCAAAGCTTATCCGACCGCATTGAGTCGGCATTTAAGCGATTTCGCAGTAAAGGCAAACTAACCGAAGCGGACGTTAAGGAAGGCATGCGGGAAATCAAGCTCGCCCTTCTGGAAGCCGATGTCAACTTCAAGGTCGTTAAAGAATTCGTGGCTAAATGCACCGAACGCGCGATCGGTTCTCAGGTACTGGAAAGCCTGGTGCCCAGCCAACAGATCGTCAAGATCGTAAACGAAGAGCTGACCGCTCTCATGGGCGGCTCTGTTTCCAAATTGCATATATCATCCAAGCCTCCCACAATCGTTATGATGGTAGGTTTGCAAGGTGCCGGTAAAACAACCCATTCCGGCAAGCTGGCAGGACTTTATAAACGCCAGGGCAAGCGCCCTCTGCTGGTTGCCTGCGATGTTTACCGCCCCGCCGCCATTCAGCAGTTGCAGATCGTAGGCGGACAACTGGGTATTCCGGTATTCACTTTAGGTGATAAGGTAAGCCCTGTGGAGATTGCCAAACAAGGCATTGAACACGCCAAAAAGCATGGTCACGATATGGTTTTCATTGATACAGCAGGCAGACTGCACATTGATGAAGGCATGATGGGCGAACTGCGGGACATTAAAGATTTGCTGTCCCCCACTGAAATCCTTTTGGTAGTAGACGCCATGACCGGTCAGGATGCAGTCAATGTGGCAAAATCATTCAATGAACAGCTGGATATTACCGGCGTCATTATGACCAAAATGGACGGCGACACCCGAGGCGGTGCGGCACTGTCGGTAAAACACGTAACGGGAAAACCCATTAAATTTATCGGTACCGGTGAAAAGCTAGACACCATTGAGCCATTCCATCCCGACCGAATGGCATCCAGAATCCTCGGCATGGGAGACGTGCTGACCTTGATCGAAAAAGCTGAAGCGGCGTATGATGAAAAGCAAGCCGCAGAATTGGAGCGCAAAATGCGCGAACAGCGTTTCACTTTGACCGACTATCTCGATCAATTCGAACAACTCAAGAAAATGGGCTCCATGGAACAGCTGCTCGGCATGATGCCCGGTATGAAGGGTCAACTCAAGGATGTAAAAGTGGATGAAAAAGAGATCGACCGCATGAAGGCAATCATTCTTTCCATGACCGTGAAAGAACGCGAAAAGCCCGAGATCATCAACGCATCCCGGCGCAAGAGAATTGCCGCAGGTGCAGGCACCACTGTTGAAAAGGTCAACCGACTGCTCAAGCAGTTTGACCAGACCAACAAAATGATGAAGGAGCTCACATCGGGCAAATTCAAAAAAGGAAAAATTCCTTTTAAATTTTAATTTGTTATAAGGCGAAAGCATTATAAATACAGAAATAAAATATTTAATTAAAAAACATTTTTTGGAGGAAATTCAAAATGGCAGTTAAAATCAGACTCAGAAGAATGGGCGCTAAGAAGGCTCCCTTTTACCGCGTAGTTGTAGCAGATTCCCGTTCTCCCCGTGACGGCCGCTTCATCGAAGAAATCGGCTACTACAACCCCATGACCAATCCCGCTGAAATCAAGATCGATGCAGCAAAGGCTGAAACTTGGCTGAAGAATGGCGCTCAGCCCACCGAAACCGTTAAGAGCCTGCTCAAGAAGAGCGAGATCATTAAGTAATCCCCCCGGTTCTTTGAACAGAGGTTAATATGATCGAGTTGAAAAAGGTACTCTCCGATATGGTCAAGTGCATTGTGGATCAGCCGGATGAAGTTACCGTCTTGGAAGACTCCTCCGAGGATTCCAAAACCGTAACACTAACGCTGACCGTGGCACAGGGCGATATGGGAAAGGTGATCGGTAAGCACGGCAGAATTGCCAGATCCATCCGTTTGGTCATGAAGACCGCCGGCGGCAAAATCGGCAAGCGTGTCAATGTAGAAATCAAGGATTGAGAAATCTCATATGTAAAAGGCGTTGTTGCAACAGCGCTTTTTATTTTTGGATAAAAGTTGACAGGCTGTAAATTATGTGGTATGATTATTTTGAAGAGATATACTTTCCGATAAATGTTGAGGAATATTATGATAAAAAAGAATGATCTGATCAAAGTAGACATAACAGAAACCAACAATATGGGTTCGGGCGTGGGACGAACCGACGGACAGGTACATTTTGTAGTAGGTGCCTGCGAGGGAGATACCATCATAGCGCGTGTTATGAAGGTCACCAAAAGCTATATCATTTCTAAAATTGAATCCATCGAGATCGCATCCCCCCATCGAGTCATCCCCGATTGCCCTATTTCGGGCAAGTGCGGCGGATGTGTTTACCGCCATGTCAGTTTGGAACATGAAAAAGGGTTAAAAGAAAAAGCAGTGGAAAATCTACTGCGACAAGCAGGTGTTGATGCAAAGGTTCTGCCACTGAAAACGCTTTCCCCTTATCGCTATCGAAACAAAGTACAATATCCCACTCAAAATGGAAAAGCGGGTTACTACCGTCAAAACAGCCATACCATCGTACCTTGCGAGGACTGCCTGCTTCAGCCCGAGGTCTTTTCAAAGATCACCGCCTGCGTCATGGAGTTTGTGACAAAAAACGGTATTCCCTGCTACGAAGAGGAAAGCGGAAAAGGACTGCTGCGGCACATTTACCTGCGTGGCAACAACGATAATTCCGAAATTCTTCTAACCCTCGTTGTCAAAGAAAAGAATTTTCCTCACAAAGATGAGCTGATTCAAAAGCTCACCTCCTCTTTTCCGCAAATAAAAGGCATTTTGCTTTCCATCAACCCCAAAGAAGGCAACGTGATCTTAGGTGACAAATTCATCACCCTTTGGGGACAGAATTTTATCACAGATACCCTGCTTGGCTGTACTTTTGACATCAGCGCCCCCAGCTTTTATCAGGTCAATCACGATGCCACCGAGGTGCTCTACAGCATCGCCGCCGATATGGCAGATATTAAAGAAGGCGACCGCGTTGCCGACCTATTCTGCGGCATCGGTACGATTGGCATTTGTCTTTGCCATGACAAGAATATCGCATCCCTTGTGGGCGTAGAGATCATTCCCGAGGCTGTAGAAAACGCAAAGAAAAACGCAAAACGAAACGGCATGGAAAACGCACAGTTTTACTGTGGGGATGCCAATTACCCTGCCCTTTCAAATGCCGATATCATCATCGTAGACCCACCCCGCAAGGGTCTGGAAAGCGAACTCATCGAAACCATCACAAAAATCAATCCCCGCAAGGTGGTCTATATCTCCTGTAATCCCGCTACCCTCGCCCGCGACCTGGCACTGTTCCAAAATCTCGAATATTCGGTAAGCGACGTGCAGCCCGTTAACCTCTTCCCTCGCACGGCGCATTGTGAATGCGTCGTGTGTCTCAAACGACGACTCGATAACTAAGTTCGCCCTGCGGCGAATGAAGTTGCTACGCAGTGAAGTTTCGGCTACCGCCGAAGTGAAGTTTGCGCCGCTTGCGGCACAAGTGATGATTAATTTGGGGCAAACTTAACCTCACTGTGAAAATGTCAATAAAAGTGCGTTTTCGACTGCACTTTTATTGACATTTCCAGAGTCTTACAGATGAACAAAAAAACAGCTTGCGTAGTATTGGTTGTGAAATTGTTGATCCACAAAAAATACTTAAAAACAAAACTAACTAAATGCACCTTTTTGAAATCTTTACTCACATCGTTTATGCGGAAATAATACTACGGTTGAAATTCGTTTTTTAATACAATGGTATACATTACTTCAACAGGAGAATACACAGATGATTCCATATTATTTAGAAAACCACCTAACAAGTATAAAAGAGAAAAAAGATGCAACAGTAGGAATACTCGCTTCCTCAACCGGGAACACCCATCTGGAGATATATTATTACGGAGATACAATGCTAATTAAAAAAACGCCTTACATTATTGACGGCGAATTTCCTTGCTTAATTGTTGCAAAAGATCCTGTCACAAACGAAGAATTTACAGTCTTTGACGCAATGAAGCATGGATATGATCCCATGTTTTGTAATGAGCTGCTTGATGATGTAAAAAGAGAGCTAAAGCTTTACGAACATGGTTGCGGAAGAGTTCAAATTTCCCTCGGCTATTCGATCGATTATGAAGATGAAAAAGATGATTACGAATTCAATGCACAAGGTGAAGTCGTACTTATGTACGAAGCTCTAAACTGGGAAAAAGCAAAGTCCATTGGCTTTGACCATCTCTCACTTAAGTTTGTAGATTCCAAAAAAGAATTCGCCGAATTTGAATTGGCTTAGATGAAACTTTCGTATGTATTCAGCAATTTTAGAAAGAGTAAATAAATATACTTTTCACGCATTTGCGCATAATTACAAACAATTCGACAAATCTATCGGGAAGAAAGGAAACGTACGGTTTTGGAACTAAAGATCAAATGGTTTCACGAATTGACAAACCGTGAATTATACGAAATTGTCAGAGCAAGAACCGAAATATTCTTGCTGGAACAAAAGATCATCTGCCAAGATTTTGACGGCGTGGACTACGACAGTCTGCACTGCTTTTTGGAAAAGAACGGAAAAATCATGGCATATCTGCGCGCATATAGCGTAGAGAACGGGAAGGTAAAAATCGGCAGAGTTCTCTCGATCACGCATGGCATAGGACTGGGAACGAAACTGATGAAGGAAGCACTTCCCGAAATACAAAAGCGATGGCAGAAGGCTGCCATCATATTACACGCACAAAAACACGCACAGGGCTTTTACGAAAGGCTTGGGTTCTCCATCTCCTCGCCCGTTTTTCTGGAAGAAGGCATCCCTCACGTCTCTATGACACTCACCGCCATACAAAAGGACGAACAACATGAATAAATTTGAAATAAAGCCTTTCCAAAATATATATAATCACAAGGAGCACACTTGTTTTATCGATGGTATTTCTATACAAGAAGCTTTGTGTAAGATCGTCGATAATTCTCCGAAAGAAAATGCAGAATACCTTGGCAATGTAAAAGGGCTGACATTTGCTTGGACAGCCGAGCTTGACTGGAAAGGCGATGTCAGATTTGTTTCCGAGCTTGTTAAAACAGATTCGACAATACTTCCTGTTCTTCTTTGTGAGGATGATTTGGATTTTTCCTGTATTGTTGTGGTAGTTGAGACAGGAAAAACTGCCGATTTTGTTTTATGGAAAAGAATCGGCTACGTAGATCATTCCCATGAAGATTTTGAAGAAGAAAAGAAAAGCGGAATTTTGTGCACCACCGCATATTCAAAAGAGGATTGGATGAAATATAAAGACAATCTTGCCAAGGAATCAGTGGATAGCGCGGCATGGACGCAGTGGATCTTGGCGCATTGGGATGAAGAATTGTACAGAAGAAGAATGAATTATACACTGCCTTACTATAAATCAGAAGGAAATATTGTTTGGATAGATAATTTGAATTGGAAATTTGATAAAAACGAATATGATAAACAAATCTCTTTGATTTACGGTTAACAACAGATAAAAATGCCGAAAAGGATTTTTTACATGAGAAAGAAAGAGAAAAATGCCGCCAAAAATCTAAAAAAGAAAAAACGGGAATCGCTCATCACTGCCGTGGCAGCTCTTGCGCTGACCTTACTATGTTTGGTTTGTATTGGCATCTGTATTTACCACGCCTGCTTACCCACTCCCGCATATGACGACCTTACCTCAAAGGACTACACTTTTGTACGCTATGAAAAAAGAAACGGTAGTTCCAACTACATAAAAGATTATCAAATATACATGTTCGTCAAAGAAGAAGCAAAACCGCTTTTGATTCAAAACACTCACGTCCCCAAAATAGAAAAAGAATTAAAGAAACTTCAAAAGAACGATTCTCTGCACTGCTATATCCAAAGCAGTAACCATCCCGATTGTATGTATGAAATCATGGAAATTGAAAGCAATAGCCCCATCATGACCCTTCATGAGTACAATCAAATTGCAAGCCAAAACAGCATCGGATCTATTATTCTGCTCACCATACTCACATTTATCATGGTAATACTCACGGTTATAGAATACACCCGATATAAAAAGCTCAAATAAAAGGAAAAAGAACATGAAAGAAAAGAATTTTGAATTCGAATTGCCGCAAGGATATCAACCTGTATTCCATATCGATGCTCAAAACATAAAAACAGGTATAATACTTAACGCAATCGCCGTTGTTATTTTGTTTTTGACCATCGCTATAGCACTGATTCTGCTCATGCCTTTATCTGTAGCTACTGTTTTCCCGCTGTTATTTTGGGGGCTCACACTGTCACTGATACCCATCATCATATACATGATACTAAACGAATTGATCCACGGCATTGCGTACAAATCATTAACCGGACAAAAGCTGACCTTCGGAATCAGTTGGAGCTGTGCATTTTGCGGTGTACCAAACATTTATACATATCGCAAAACTGCTTTGATTGCAGTTCTTGCTCCCTTTGTGACATTCACTGTAATATTTGCTGCACTGATGATCGCTTTGTACTGTTACGGCAACACCGTCTGGTATATGGCAAGTGTCATTCTGATGGGCAGTCATTTGGGCGGCTGTTGCGGCGATCTCTACGTTGCCTGTTTACTGCTTTTTAAGTATAAAAATAAGCGCATACTGATGAAAGATACCGGTCCTAAGCAAACTTTTTATCTGCCCAATAACTAAGAAAGGTATTCACCATGCAACCTAAAATCGCCATTTTCGCCTCGGTGGACGCTGAGCGCGCCGCGGCGGTATTACATACTTATATTCACAGTATCGAAGAGTCAGGCGGACTGCCGATTTTGATCCCATACGTCAAAAACAAAAAGCTTCTAGATAACGTCATCGCCCTTTGCGACGGTTTTCTGTTTACAGGCGGCGGAGATCTTGACCCAACACTCTTCGGAGAAGCACTTTCTCCCCACTGCGGCAAGATCGAGCCTTTACGGGATGAACTGGACTTTGCCGCCATCTCCCGCACCCTTGTCTCGGGCAAGCCGATTCTTGGCATCTGCCGCGGCATTCAAGTGCTGAACGTAGCCCTTGGCGGTACACTATACCAAGATATCCCCACCGAATACAAAACCGAAATCTGCCACAGTCAGACAAACGGACTACACGCCCATTCCCATTCCGTTCAGATTGAAAAAAACACCCCTTTGTATTCCCTTCTCGGCGTTCCCAAAATGCCTGCCAACAGCTTCCACCATCAGGCAATCAAAGTACTCGGACAAGGACTTGTACCCATGGCATTTGCAGAAGACGGTATCATTGAGGCAGTATACAGCACCGAGCATCCCTTTATCCGCGCCTATCAGTGGCACCCCGAGCGGCTTTACGATATCGATATCCATCACAAAAAGATATTTGATGAATTCATACAAATGTGTCTAAAATAAAGGAGGTTCCTACCATGTCAAAAATCGGATTGGTTTTGGAAGGCGGCGCCATGCGGGGCATTTATACTGCCGGAGTGCTGGATGTATTCATGGAAAAAGGACTGCGATTTGACGGCGTGATCGGTGTTTCGGCAGGTGCCATTCACGGTTGCTCCTTCGTTTCGGGTCAACACGGACGCAGTTTACGATACATCAAAAAATACCGCGGAGACTATCGCTTTATGAGCGTGCGCAGTTTTCTGCGCACAGGCAATGTGGTGGATCCCGAATTTTGCTATAAAGAGATACCCGAACGCTTAGATGTTTTTGACAATGAAGCTTTCATGCAAAGCCCCACTCAATTTTATGTTACCTGCGCCGATCTGGAAACAGGGCATGCCCATCATCAGCATATCACCGATATGAATGCACAGATCGACTATCTGCGCGCCTCCGCTTCTCTTCCCTATTTTTCAAAAATCGTGGAGATTGACGGCAGAAAATATCTTGACGGCGGATGTGCCGACAGCATTCCCGTCATGGCGTTTCGTGAAATGGGGTATACGCACAACGTACTGGTACTGACCCATCCTGCCGATCATGTACGGCATCAAGAGCACCGCGGATTTACTGAGATCATTTACAAAGACTATCCCCGCTTTGTTTCCTCTCTGCAGAATCACTATAAACGGTATAATGCCACGTTGCGCCGTATTGAGGAACTGGAAAAATCGAAAGAAGTTTTTGTCATCCGTCCCGCAAAGAAACTGAAAATAGGCAGAATGGAACGCGACCTTAAAACAGTACAAAAAGTATATGATATCGGACGCGCCGATGCCCTTGCATGCATGGAAGAGCTGATTCAATGGATGCAAAATGAAACACAAAGTTTATAAATACCTCTGCCGTATTCCCCGCGGCAAGGTGGTGACCTATTCTCAAATTGCATCGCATCTGGGAAACCCGAAACTTGCACGGGCGGTGGGTAACATTCTGCATCAAAATCCCGATGGGGAGCACATTCCCTGCTATAAAGTGGTAAATTGTAAAGGAAAACTCTCCACCAACTACGCCTTCGGCGGCATGGAAGCACAAAAGCACCGTTTGGCTTCCGAAGGAATCGAAGTCATAAACGGGAAAGTAGATCTATTAAAATATCAATACAAAGAAGAAAATAAACCATGAAGAAAACTTTAATTTCGCCAAATTATGATACCTTTCCCTCCGAATTTCACTCCCTGCTTTCGGGTGCTGACATCTATGACAGCAGCTGTTCACCCGAAGCAAGGGTAATCTTTATCGATAAAGAGGGCGGCTATTATCTGAAATCCGCGCCCAAGGGGAAACTGAAAAAGGAAGCGCAAATGACCCGATTTTTCGGGGAAAAGGGGCTTGGTGCCACGGTTTTGTCCTACCTTTCCCTGGAGCACGACTGGCTCTTGACCGCCCGCGTGCCTGGTGAAGACTGCACCCACCCAACCTATTTGGCAGATCCCATACGGCTTTGCGATACCATCGCCGCGCTTCTTCGCACGCTTCACGAAACCGATCCCAAGGGCTGTCCTATCGAAAACAGGACAGTAGATTACCTTGCCACGGCAGAACGAAATTTTCATGCGGGTATGTACGACACCTCTCTAACCCCGGACAAAGTATGTCCCAATGCCACGCGGTCGTGGGAGCTCGTGGAAGAAGGAAAGCAACTTTTGAAAAGCGACACACTTCTGCATGGTGATTATTGTTTACCAAACATCATACTGGATAACTGGAAATTCAGCGGCTTCATTGATCTTGACGGTGCAGGCGTGGGGGATCGCCATATCGACCTGTTTTGGGGGGCATGGACCCTTCGCTACAACCTGCACACCGACCGCTACCGAGAGCGTTTTTTCGATGCCTACGGCAGAGACAAGATCGATCCCAATATCATAGAACTGGTCGAAATCATCGAACGGTTCGGATAAAACAAAAAAATTACAACTTTTTTTAGTAAAAATATTGCCATACGAAAAAAAATGTGATAGAATACTAGATGGTAAAGTTCAATTGCCATTTTTAGGCAATTAATAATGCTACAGAATATGTAAACCAAATTTTTTATAAAAGAGGGTTCCTATATGTCTAACACCGAAAGAAGAGTCGGCACAGTTTCCAGAGGCATCCGTTGCCCCATCATCCGTGAAGGAGACGATCTTGCCGCAATCGTTACCGAAAGCGTACTGCTTGCCGCCGAAAGCGAAGGCTTCACACTGCGCGATCGCGATGTTATTTCTCTTACCGAATCCATCGTGGCCCGTGCACAGGGCAACTATGCTTCGGTTGATTGCATTGCCAAGGATGTTCAAAAAAAGCTCGGCGGTGAAACCGTCGGCGTCATTTTCCCCATTTTGTCCAGAAACCGTTTTGCAATCTGTCTGCGCGGTATTGCCAAAGGTGCCAAAAAAATCGTTCTGATGCTCAGCTATCCCTCCGATGAAGTGGGCAATGAGCTTGTCAGCTTGGACAAACTGGACGAAGCGGGCATCAATCCCTATTCCGATGTTCTTTCCCTCGAAAAATACAGAGAACTGTTTGGCGAAAACAAGCACGAATTCACCGGCGTTGACTATGTGGAATACTACGGCAATCTGATCCGTGAAATGGGTTCCGAAGTTGAAATCGTCTTTGCCAACCAGGCAAAGACCATTCTGAACTATACCGACTGCGTACTGACCTGCGATATTCATACCCGTGCCCGCACCAAGAGAATTCTCAAGGCAGCCGGTGCAAAGGTTGTTTGCGGTTTGGATGACATTATGAATGCCCCTGTTGACGGCAGCGGATACAACGAAAAGTACGGTCTGCTCGGCTCTAACAAATCCACCGAAGAGTCTATCAAGCTCTTCCCTCGCGAATGCAAGCCTTTGGTATTGGATATTCAAAAGAGAATATTCGAAGCTACAGGCAAGCACGTAGAAGTAATGGTATACGGTGACGGCGCGTTCAAGGATCCCCAAGGCAAAATCTGGGAACTGGCTGACCCGGTTGTTTCCCCCGCATACACCGACGGCCTTGTGGGCACTCCCAACGAACTGAAGTTAAAGTACCTTGCCGACAATGATTTCAAAAACCTTTCTGGCGAAGAACTGAAGAAGGCTATCTCCGAAAGCATCAAAGCAAAGGAAGGAAGTCTTGTTGGTAACATGGCATCCCAGGGAACTACCCCCCGTCAGCTCACCGACCTGATCGGTTCGCTTTGCGACTTGACCAGCGGCTCGGGCGACAAGGGAACTCCCGTGGTACTCGTTCAGGGCTATTTCGACAACTATACTACCTAATATAAATCCAAAAGGCTATTGCGCGGGCAATAGCCTTTTTTGTCTTACATGTTGGGAACAATCAGCGTAGTCAATGATTTTCTCTGTTCCTCGGTGGGTAGTTTTAACTTACCACTATTCAAAAGAGAAACGATGCAGTGAAGCAGGAACCATCCGTCAGAGTGGAATACAAACTGCAATTCATACGCCTTTGCCTTGCGGAGATGCGCCGGCACAGAAGCCAATACAGCCTCAACATAAGGGGCTTTGAGGGCATCAAATTCGTCCTTGTATTTCGCCTTCAATTTTTCACCGATTGCAAGCAGTTTTTCTTTTATCTCTTTATTTGCCAAAATTACGATCTGCCATGCGGTCTTAAAAACTTTGTCATAATCCCCCCAGGTCTTGATATATCCGTGCTCGGAAAGCCATGCGTAATCCTCTTTTGAAAGAATCGCTTCTTTTTCATAATCATATAACGAAAGAATACGGCGCGCAACTTCATCATATATCGGATAAGCACCGCGATGCTTTTCCCTATCGGACCATTCTGTGTCTATACACCACAGCATATATTGACCGCCATACCCGTTTGTCATCGGTCCGCACCAATCTTTCATGTAAACATAATCATTCGGCAAATTCATATGCTCCGGAAGAACCGTGGCATACGCAATATTGTGAGCTCCATCGGGACGAATGGTAGCAACCTCTTCAAAGGTGATCGTATTGTCCATGAGTTTTTCTCCCGATATAGCAGCAATATACGGTATGAGCGACCACAAAAGAAAATTATGATCCCGCAGTGGCTTTTCTCGTGTAGAATTGGGAAGCATATAATTGCCTAAAATGCTCTCATCATCCAAAATGCCGCTGCTTACCAGTTCATCATAGAGTTCGCCCGCAAACAGCCCTGCCGCCTTTTTGTACATTGCATCCTGCATAGTCAAAAATTCTGCCGTTGGCTCACTGATGATAAAATTGACAATATACTTATCCTTTTCCTCCTTCAAAAAGCCATTCTCTGCAAGATATTCCACTTCATTTTCAACATACACAGGTGAAACACCAAGTGCATCGGCGATTTCATGAACCGTTTTCGCCTCATTGCGCACACAATAGCAGATATTTTGCACGAGTGCAGAACGAAAGAATTCATACGTTGACTTTGTTCCAATAGAACCGTTAATACCAAATGAATTAAATTTTATAGGATTAAATTTAAGTTCGCTTGTTTTTCTCATGATATCCATACCTTTCTTCAATTCTTTTTTTGCTTCAAACAAGTGCCATTTGACAGTACCCAGAGGAATACCCAAATCCTTTGCAATATCGGCTTGCTTGCGGTTTTCAAAATAATACGCAATTACGATTTTGCGTTGGAGTTTAGACAAATATGCAATTTCACTTTGCAGACGGCAGATCGTTTCCGAATTGTCGTCTTCTGCAAACAGTGAATCGGGATCGGATAGTATCTCAGCCATTTCATCAATAGAAACGCCGATCATACTTCCCGCAGTATCGCGGTAATAATTGCTGAGTGCATTGTGTGCAACCGTCCAAATAAACTTATTCGTATCGCCTATATCATCTTTGATTAAAAGCGCACGAAATGCCTTTAAAACGATCTCTTGGGAAAGATCCTCGGCATCCTGCATATTTTTACAGCGTTTGAGCGCAAAGCCAAATATGGGTTTGAGATATTCAGTTATAATTTTCTCAGCATCTTGTCTGTTCACTTGTTTTTACCTCGTCTGAAAGCTTTCACCCACATAGACACGGATTTTGAAAAAGGTTGGAACTTTTTATAAAAAATTTATAAAGTAAGGGGCTACCCAGCGTAGCCCCATTTATCTTATTTAGAATAAATTACATTTCCTTGACGCAGGGTCAGGTCGATACCAAAGGTATCGGTGTTCATAACCGCCACACTTGCATCCTTACCGCAGGCGATGGAGCCCAAACGATCGGAGAGAGCGATATTGGTGGCGGGGTTGATGGTAGCAAAATCGATAGCATCGGTAAATGCGATACCGCACTTAGTCACCAGGTTCTTAATGGCGTCGTTCATACGCAGTACACTGCCTGCCAGTGCGCCGTTTTCCAGTCTTGCTTCACCGTTCTTAACGATAACCAGCTGACCGCCCAGTTCGGATTCACCGTCGGGCAGGTTCTTAGCGCGCATAGCGTCGGTTACCAACGTAACCTTGCCGTGAGGCTTGCTCTTGATGACAAGACGCATGGCGGGAACAGAAACGTGAATGGTATCACAGATCATTTCACAGTTCAGACCGTCAAGCAACAGAGCGGAGCCGACAGTACCGATTTCTCTGTGGTGCAAAGGCTTCTGCGCATTGAAAGTATGTGTAACGTTACTTACACCCTTTTCCATTGCCTTTTCGATGACATCATAGGTAGCGTCGGTGTGACCCAAAGATGCTACAATACCCTTGGAAGAAAGATATTCTACCAATTCCATTGCACCTTCCACTTCGGGAGCCATGGAAACAATACGAATGGCTTCGCCGCTTGCTTCATTATACTTCTTAAATACTTCCACAGAGGGAGCAGCCACATATTCAAGAGGCTGTGCGCCAATATGCTTAGTGCTGATAAATGGACCTTCTAAGTGAATACCTGCCACTTCCGCACCGGTTGCGGGGGCATCTGCACGGTACTGTTTAACTGCATTCATCGCCTTTTCAATGTTTTCGGGGGACTGAGTCATGGTGGTGGCAAGGAAAGCGACCGTACCTTCGCTGGCAACATTCTCAGCAATAGTAGCCAGGGCTTCCACGGTACCGTCCATTGCATCGCTGCCGCCTGCACCGTGAATATGTTCATCTACAAAACCGGGAATTACCACCTGATTTTCCGCAAGGGTCATAATGGATTCGATACCATCGGCACAATCACCGATATATGCAATCTTTCCGCCTTCAAAACCGATATTGGTCTTGATAATGCCCTTACCTTCTACGTATACGTTTGCTCCAATAAAACCTTTCATATCTAAATTCTCCTTCTGTAAAATTGTAATAAATACATAAAACACATTAAATTTCCGGGATATCAACCGTAATCTCGTGACCAAGCTCCGCGCTTCTGACAATTCCATCGATAATGGCTTGATTGATGAGGATCTGTTTTGCTGGGACAGGGGCAGGCAGGTCATACTTAATTGCATCAAGAAACGCGCGAATTTTCCCGTAAAACAACCCGCCTTCCACAGGCGGACAAAGGGGAATCTTCATTTCCACCTGACTGCCTGCCACATCTCTGTACAACGTCATTTCTTTGAAATCGGCTCCGTTCCAACATTCGGTGGAAGGAATACGGAGAGCACCTTCCGTGCCGAGAATAACCGTGTCGCCGGGCGTATCCAAATGCATCGCCCAGGAAATACGAAAATCCAGCACAATATCTCCTTCCAAGCGAATGAAAGCCGCCGCAAAATCCTCTACGTCAAAACGAGCCGCATCCGCCCCATTATATTGGGGGTTAGCACCGAAATATGCGCTTTTATAACCTGTAATCGTCAAGGGCTTGGGATATCCGATGGCGTTCAGTACCATGTCCAGCGAATAGCAGCCAATATCCCCCACTGCACCGATGCCGGCTGTCTTTTTCTCAATAAACGCTCCGTTGGGAATACCTCTGCGTCTGCCGCCACCTGTTTGAATATAATATACCTTACCCAGTTCCCCCGATTGCACGATCTGCACAATCTTTTTCATATTGTTGTCAACACGGGGCTGAAAACCAACCGACAGCAGTTTACCGGAGATCTTTTCTTTCTTGCAAAGCTCCACTGCCTCGTCCAGTGTTACGGTCATGGGCTTTTCCAGTAGCACATTCACCCCATGATCCAACGCATATCCCGCGCATTCGGCGTGCATTTTATTATGGGTACATACGTGTACTGCATCCAGCTGCTCGCAATCAATCATTTCCTTATGATTTGGATAAAAATGCGCATCGGCAATACCGTACCGCGCAGCAAACTTTTCTGCTTTTCCGGGGATCGGATCGGCAAACGCCACAATCTTTACATCAGGACATTCCAAAAGCGTTTCTGTATGCGCCTCCGCTATCCAACCGGTGCCGATCACGCCCACCTTCAAAATTTTTGAAGTATCGATCTCTTGTTTCTCTGCACCGGGTCTGAACTGTGACAGAACGGTATCTCCCATATAGTTTCTCCTTTAGTTACATATACGATTGCAAACATGCAATGCTCTTCTTAGCGCATTCTATGGTTGTAAGCCCATCGGACGGATCATCCTGTTCCACAACGATCCACTGTGCTCCCGCATCCTCTGCTGCTGCAAGTAATGCCGGAATATTCTGGCATCCCATGCCAAGCGGACGGAAGGAAAAGTCGCTTGATGCCGCTGTATCATCTTCAATACCGATCAGTGCATACATTTTTCCGCCGATCTTTCCCGAAAAATCTTTAAAATGTACTACAGGTGCTCTGCCTGCATATTTGCGAAGATAACTCTCGGGCTCTTCTCCGCCGACTTTTACCCAGCAAAGATCCAATTCGGTTTGTAAAAGATCCGAGGAAACACTTTCATATAATACATCCAGCGCATATTTACCGTCAATGCGCTTGAATTCGAAATCATGATTGTGATAGAGAAGCGTCATTCCTTTTTCTTTGGCAACACCGCCAAGCATCTCTGCACCCTTGATAACCTCGTTAAATAAATCCTTTCCGGGGCGGTACTCATCCGAAAGATACGGAATCACTGCATATCGGCAGCCAATTTCGGCATAGGTCTGCATGACACCCATCGGGTCTTTCATCATTTCCACAAATGGTATATGTGCCGAAAGAGGAATTAAAGAATACTTTTCGCAAAGTGCCTTTACTTCCCCGGCAGTTTTTCCATATAAACCGGCAAATTCCACACCATCATATCCCAATGCGGAAACCTCGGCAAGCGTTCCTTCAAAATCGCGCGCCACGCGGTCACGTACAGAATATAGTTGCAATGCTATCGGAAATTTCTTCAATTCTATCACCTCGCATAATATCTCTTTTATTATTATAAATCATTCTTTGAAAAATTACAAGATGTTTTTTTGATTTTCCCTTTTCAATTGTCAAAGTTTATAAGCCCTTCTTTGAAAAGCAACACGGATAATTTGCTTCTGCATTTCAAATTTCAGGTCCAAATTCAGTTTTCTATCAAGTAATAAAAGCCCCACTATGTGGAGCCTTTATTATTTGGTGACCTGTTTTGTACAACAGTGTTATTATTCTGCTAAGTTAAACTCATAGCCCATTTCGTTCAAATATTCGGTATACTCTTCCAAGCACATATCCAGTTCATGCATTCGTGTAGCATGATATCTTCCTACATATCGGAAATGCCAAGACTCATACAGAATCCCCGTAATGGGAGTCTTATCTGCTTCGTAGCGCAGAATATAACCAAATTTATAACAATTCTCTGCTAACCACTTTCCTGCAACGCTTTCTCCGAATTCAATTGCCAATTCTCTTTCTGCCAGCTTTAAATTATGCATATCCACACAAAGACCTGTATGATGCTCACTTGTGCCGGGAAGATTGATCGATTCAGATGCAATTGCTTCTGCCTCTTCTCTTGTATAATTCGGATTGGAGCTCATCAAAGAATTTACTTTATCATTAAAAATTTTTTCCTGTTGCGCATACGATCTATATGTGCTTGTTGCGCTTAAGCTGGCGTTGAATTTCTCATTCACGTATAAAGCTCCGTGAGATTCTGCTTCTATAAATAGTGCATGCAGCGCTGCTTCGGCAATTTTCCTGAGTTGAAGAGGCGCTCTGCCGTCTTTTCGTGTATCTCTTACATCCGTAAGATCATTTATTGAATAATTCTCATCCAACGGATTATTTCTGTTTACCAAGAACACGTAAGCGTCACTTTGCGGATTCATTGCCCATTCATACGCGGAAAGATCATTTGTAAATTCGTAAGTATAATTCTTCCATTGCAACTGTACAGTTACATCACAATACGCTTTGAATTCCCCATCGGAGGATGCACAAACTATACGTGTTTCTCCTGTAGAAATACCTTTCACATTTCCTTGCGAATCTACCGTTGCAATCCGGGGATCTTCGCTACTCCATATCAGTGTTTGATCGTCCTGTTCATACTTCGGAACATACGATGCCTGCAAACGAAGTTCGTCATCCACATTTAACTCTGCTTCCGTAATATCCAACTGTAATCCTGCATCCGGATTGGGTGTTGGCGCCGGTGTTTCCACAATAATAGCGCAAACAACGCTGAAATTACCACTGGCATCGGTTACAGTAATATCTGCAATACCCGACATAATCGCTTCGATATTGCCTTCTTCGTCCACATACACGATATCAGGATCGGAGCTTTCGTAGAATAGTGTAGTATCATCCGTGCTAAACACGGGAATAAAAGTTGCATTGATCTTTCCGTTTTTGCCCTCTTCCAAGGTAATTTCATTCTCTTCAAGAATGATTCCCGCATTTTCGTTAGGCTTTTCGGTAACAAAAACTGCAAAAAACTCATAAAAAGATCTGCTGCTATCGGTTATCGTAATGATTACCGATCCGGGTTTCAATGCCGTAATATTTCCTTCTTCATCCACAAACACAATCTCTTCATCAGAGCTTTTATACAAAAGCGTGGTATCGTCCTCTTCAAATACGGGAACAAAAACCGCATTGATCTTTCCGTTCTCGCCCTCTTCCAGGGTGATTTCTTCCTTTTCAAGGGTGATTCCTGCATTTTCATTGGGTTTCTCGGTTACTGTTACCGTACAAGTCTTACTGAATGTACCGTCGCTGTTTGTAACAGTGACAGTCACCGTACCATGCTTCA
>SVRY01000073.1 GCA_015064585.1 Oscillospiraceae bacterium | reverse complement strand
CTGACACGGGTAATATTTACACCTAGCGAGGAAAAGCATTTACTCGCTTTCAAAAAGGCACCGATATGATTCGGCATAGATGTTACATAAGTTTTTTTCATTTTCTCACCTTATCGTTATCTTCAGTTTTCAATTACATTTTGCAATTAATTATACTACATATTCCTATATATTCCAACTTTTTTTCAATAGTTGTACCGCTTTTTATCGTTTGCTGAAAATGGGAGGGCGGTCGTTCAAATCCCTCCGATCCGTTGCTTTTGGCAAATGATATCTTTTTATTTTGACTATTTTTCGAATTTTGAGAAAAGCTAAAAACAGGAGAAAAATAAAGAAAACACCGAAGGTAGGAGTAACAAATCTCCATTCAATCGGTGTTTTTTGGTTGCGGGGGTGGGATTTGAAAGGCCCTCCCCGGTCGCATAGTCGTCTGCCTTCGCCTCGATGCACTCGGCTCGCCATACTTCTTGCTTACCCACTCCCTCCTCCGGAGGTCGTGGAGGGGAAGTCCAAACTCTCATTCGAAACAAAAGAAAACAGCCACCATGCGGTGACTGTTTCTTTCTATGGGTCGTAGCACCAAAAAAGATATCACCAATTAAAGTCTAAATACTACGGCTGTTCGTTGGTTACGTTCAATTCGATCCTGCCGGCCTCTCCGGCAATCTCATAACCGTTTTCCGAAAACACACACGATCGGTGAAAAACTGCCATCAGGCTCCCGTCGGGCAGTCGTATTGCCTGAACCTCACAATCGTTTCGCAGCACTTCCACCTCCGGCATGGGCGTATGGGCTGACGAGATCATATAGGCATATTCGCACCTACGCCCTGCGGGATGCGGGATGCTCAACGTGAATACGTCCGCACTTACCGTTTCGTCTGATAATGCCGCATTGTTCCGTTGCCAACTGCCGTATTTCGTTTCGACCTTGGCTTCCATATGGGTACTCTGTAGCGGGGTATAGCGAATGGAATTGTGTATCACCGACTCCTTTTCAAATGAAACGGGTCCCCTTGCCAGGCACTGATCCACCGTTGTCACCAGTTCTTCACCGCCGGTGCGGTTGATTTCCCATTCCGTACCAAGGCAAACAAAGCCGTTTTCAAAAGCAAAATCGGTCACAAGTATTTTGATGCCATCGTGCTCTGCCAGCTCGTAAATTGCGGCACGTCGGTCTTTCTCAATACCCCCGAAATGATCGTTCGGTAACGGGCATTTTCTCCAATCAACGTGCATCAGCAACTGCGCATCTGTTTCCAAACGGGAGGTCGTCCCGGGAATACGGGAATAATCCCACACAGGATTGATATTCAAATACTCCTCGCCGGTGCGCATGATGCAGGTGTGGGTGCCGTAAGACATATTGTAGCAAAGTGCGCCTTCCCCATTGATTATTTCGGCGCCGTAAAGTTTATCGTTCAAAAACTTTGCTCCAACGTATATACCGTCAAAATGGTGGCACAGCATAAAAGCCTTCTCGAAGTATTTCGTTCCATCCCCTTGCGTCCCCCCATGCATGGATCTCAGAAAATCCTTTAATTCCCTCTTGCGAGGCAAACCCGGGGTTTGAAGCAGAAGCTCCAAGGAGCTTTCAAGCTTTCCGACGTGTCCCCCATCCACACGGGAGATCTCCCGTCCGATGCAGGCCCAATCAAGCCCCTTACCTTGAGTCATCGGACGCAGACCCTCCAGAATAAAAGACAGAACAAGCTCTGCTTTTTCGCAAGGAAGCTGAAACTCGGTTTCGTTCAACAAAAACAATATTTTGGAAACGTCGCAAACGAAACTGCGCCCATAGCCGCCTGAGTAAAGCCTTGGACCGTGCTGAAAGAAACTGAGATCCTTCTGAATCCCCCCCGACAAACCGACGGTTATTTCTTCGGATAAACGGTCTGCGGCAAGGCGCAGAAGCGGCGCATCCTCCGTGATCAAGGCATGCCTTATGGTGTTAAGTACGCACCACATCAGATTTGCCCCCGTCCATCGTGCAGTGGTCATTTCGATTTGGGACATAGAGCCCTTGGCGACGATCTCCGCCGCTTGCGCAAGCGTGGCTTCGTCCAAAACAGAATGCATCATCATGGCAATATTCCCCACGTGCAGCGGAGTGCCGATTTCATTCCACCACCAATTTGGGTTTTCAAAATCATGGATAAGCCAATATTTTAAAGCACCGATCATTTTGGCAGCATAAGGCTTATCCTCCGAAAGACGAGCCTTGCCAAAGCCGTTCAGGATCGCTCTTATGCGCTTGAAGTGTTCTGCGGCAGGCCAAAAAGAACGCTGTTCATCGGAATAATCAATATCCTTCCAATACCACGTATCATCGGCATCGTTGACCTCTAATCCATGGTACAGTTCTTCTGCGTTTTTTTCATAGGAAACACACTCTTCCCAGAGCAAACGTTCAAATTTTCTCAAAATCTCTTTCATCCAAACCACCTCTTGTCCTTATTATACTGTATGAAAACAAAAGGTGCAAGCAAACCCTTGCAAGTTTTTCACCTTTCACTGCTACTTATTACTCCCCAAAAAATTCCCTTGCAGAGATTAGTGAGGAGTGAAAAAGTAAAAAAATCCTCGGAACAAGTCCGAGGAATTTTTGAGCTGCGGAGGAAGAACTACCACTCTTTACAGCCGGTGCATCATTCGAAGCCTTAATCAGCGAGCGCCTTGCGGTGAACCCGAAATTTCCAGGCGGTCGGTGGGGCGCCCACCCAAAATTTCGACCGCTGCGGTAACCCCGACACCCCTTCATCTGCCCCCGGCAGCGGGGTGGCTGGGTTCAAGTTATTCGCCCGACTTTTTGCTTTGCAAAAGTCGAGCGAATAAGACCGAAGGCCGCCGGTTCAAGCCCCCGAAGCAACCGAAACAAAAAGGCAGCCAGCCGAAGGGCTGACTGCCTTGTGTGGACGCGGATCATTTCAAAAATACTTCAATGACCGGCACGAGAATATCGGGTTTCTTTGTGGGCAAAAGGAAGGTGTTTTGCATCTTTGAGCAAACGAATCCGTTGCTGGGATCGTATTTTACTTCGCTGGCATCGTGCAAGAATTGCGCATACTCGATTCTTTCCGCCAGACAGGGCATATATAAGGTCTGATAAGGATACTCCAGCAGGTGAATATAGAGCCGCTTTCCGTCCTCGCTTTGGGTAAGACGGCATCCGTTGGGGGTAATGAATTCCGGCTCTGCCATGGTACATCCGTAAATGGAACGGGCATTATACTTCATCCATTCTCCGAAGGCGTCCAGTGCCCGGTCAGCCCTTTTATCAAAGCAGCCTCTGGCTGTTGGACCGACGTTCATCAAAAGATTTCCGCCCAAGGCCACTGTCTTGATCAACATCGCGATCAGCTGTTCCGGGGACTTCCAGGTTTGCTCATCACGGTGATAGCCCCAGCTCCCGGAAAAAGTCTGGCATGCTTCCCAGGTAACAAGTTCGCCGCTTTCTTTATGTTTGGGCCACTCTTCCACCTGCAGCTGCTCCGGTGTCCAAATATCCTGGTCGATGTCAGCACGGTTATCGATAATGATTCCCGGCTGCAGCCTACGGGCGATCTCGATCAGCTTTTCCGATTCCCAATCATCTTTTCCCTTGCCTTGCATCCAGTCCGTAGATCCCGGTGCTTTTTTATAGGAAAAGTCAAACCAAAGGATGTCGATTCTCCCATAGTTCGTAAGCAGCTCGGTCACTTGGTTGCGCATGTACTCTGCATATTTTTTCATATCCCGTTTGGCGCTTATTGCCTCAGCATCCGGAAGATTTCTCATAGGATGAATATGGTCAATGGTAAATTCGGGATGATGCCAATCGATCAGAGAATAGTAGAAGCCTACCTTCAGCCCCTCTGCCCGAAACGCTTCGACATATTCCTTAATAAGATCACGCCCAAATTGCGTATTGGTGATCTTATAGTCGGTATACTGGCTATCAAAAAGGCAGAAGCCCTCGTGATGCTTGGATGTCAGCACCGCGTACTTCATTCCTGCGGCCTTTGCTTTTCTTGCCCATTCCTTTGCATCAAACAGATCCGGATTGAAATGGTCAAAGTATTTCTTATATTCCTCCGGTTGAATTTGCTCACGGCATTGGATCCATTCGTGCCGTGCCGGTGCGGCATACAGGCCGAAATGAATAAACATACCGAAACGGTCGTGTACAAACCATTCGGTATCGCCGGGGGTGGCTCTGCGTTTATAACTTGACATACGATTCCCTCCATTTTATAATTTATGTGTATTTTAAGAAAAGTCTATCAAATAACTTTAGTAAATACAATGGATTTTTGCGTTGTTAATATGGAGATTTTAGTATGCTTATTCAACACAACCACAAACTGTGCTCGCAGTCGGAGAATATGACGCTTTCTATTGTCGCTGAAGGAAATGCCTTTTGTGATACAAATTGGCACGCAAGGAATCTCACACCCCCCTACACCCGGCTCTATTATATTATCGATGGTGCAGCAGAAATTGAAACGGAGCAGGGGATCCTGTGTCTTACCGCGGGGAAGCTTTATCTTTTGCCGGCAGGGTATTCCTTTTCCCATCGGTGTGACAGCAGCATGCATCAACTCTATTTTCACGTAAATCTTTTCAACGTCTACGGGACAGATGTTTTGCGGGGAATTCATAGAGTTCTTTGCAAGGAAGTTTCACCGCTGCATCTAAATACACTTCTGTCCCTGTTTGGTCAAGATAACACCATAAGCAGAGGATATCTGAAATCCATTTTGCAAGCAGACATTTTCGCGCTTCTTACAGAATACCAAATCGATATCAAAAGCGAACAATACTCTGAAATGGTTCGAAAAGCGCTGGTTTTTATTGATGCAAATCTTTCCGTTTCCCTTACTGTCAAAAAGATCTCTGACGAGATCTGTGTTTCCCCAACCACGCTGTCACATAGATTCAAGACAGAGCTTGGTGTCCCCATCGGGAAATACATTGACGGGCTCGTTATGTATCGGGCGGAAAACCTGCTGATCAGCACCGGGCTGCCGCTTTCCCATATCAGCGATACCCTCGGCTTCTGCGATCAATTCTATTTTTCCCGCCGTTTTAAAGAAAAGCACAAAATCCCTCCCTTGGAATATCGAAAACTGTATCGGTTTCATTAATCTTATCGTTGATTTGACGGTATAGGTGTCCTCCCATTTCTTCCCATCGAATATACCTCACCGTTACGAAAGAAACTCTAAGATCTGCCTGATATTCTTCTTGCCAAAAGACACTTTCTCCTCATTGATAACAAGGCACGGCACGCAGTCCGGTTTTTCGCTGCATTGCCGCCACATACTTCCCCGGTTCTGTTGCTGCCAGTGCGTCGTCACTGGTAGCTGTTACCACCTGCCGTAAGGGTTTCATGTATACATCACCTGCTGCATATTCACCGCCGACCACAAAAATCTCTTTTCCGGCAAAGAATTTCCCATCGCGGGTATCTGTTTTGGTTGCGGAGGGCGGACTTGTGAGGCAGGGGAGTCCTTATAATAGTGTTAAGCGAGATTGCAGTTCGGTCATGGTCGGCAAGTGGCTCCGGCCTCCGGGATTCTCTGTGATAAAAAACTGCCTATCTCTTTCACTTGTTGAAAACAAAAGCCTTGATTAACTGCCCCTTTGCGGTGCCCGAAAAAATCTGCGCGTTCGCAGTAGCGCGCTTGATTTTTTCGACCGCGGCAGCCGCTAACCGCCTCGCTGCATCTGCCCCCGGCAGCGCTTCAGCGTCGCGACCCAACGAGCCACGCTCGTCGGTCTCATAACCCGGAGAAAGCAGGCAAAGCCTGCTTTCGCAAATAAAAAAACACAGCCACCGAACGGTAACTGTGTTTTTTGGCGCGTAGCAACGAAAAAGATATCACGCCTTCCACACGGCTTTGATGATGTTGCCAATCTTAGGCGATGTTCCGTACATAAGAACACCTACACGGTAGATCTTAGCAGATAGAATCCCAATTCCAAAGGTAGATGCAACCAAAATGCCGATAGAAATTGCAATCTCATACCAAGGCACAGTGCTCATAGCAATTCTTGTAAACATAGCCATCGGTGAGGTGAACGGAATATAAGAGC
>SVRY01000072.1 GCA_015064585.1 Oscillospiraceae bacterium | reverse complement strand
CATATTCTTTTTCTTTGAATCCGAAAACCGCTACATCCGTTCCATATTCACTTTCACCTCTGAAGAACATCGGAAGCGACGCAAGATCGCAATCATCGCTCGGCAAAATCGGACGGAAGTCATACTCATTCTCCAGATAAAGATACTTGCCTATTGGCTGAGTCTTTCTTTTCTTTCCACCACATTCTCTTGTAGTCGTCGCCAATCTGGCCACTCCTTCGAATGCACGTCCACCGTCAACAGCAAGTGTGTTATAAAAAATCAAATTTAACGCTGAATATGCAAATGGAGCATTCTTTCCTATGCCGTAACTACCTGCGCTATTTTTTTCATCCTTTATTGAAATACCTTCTGTGTTAACAAGAAGATTCCAATAAGACTTCTCTCCTTCAACCGGGTTTACGCCGCGCAAACCGGTAGTGTTATAGTCACTCATAACGAGGACAGGAATCATATCTGCCGAGAGAGAATTTTCTATGTAATCCAAAAATGCCATAATGTCATCGTTTTTGAGGGGATTGTTTTCCCAATATTCACGACTTCTTATTATTGCATCGCGATATCCTTCAAACATGGAAAAATCAGATCTTTTTACATAACATAATTCGAATTTCACTCTGACGGGAATATCGTTTCCAAGTTCTCTATTTTTGGCATCAAGTGAGTTCTGACACACCTCTCTTACCAGGCTATCCATCACTCCTGCGCCAACATTGAACATTGTTATAGCTGCAATGTTGCTACCACTCTCATTACCGCTTCCGAGAAGCGGAAAATCCCAGCATATTTTTCCCATGTTTTTTCTCCTTTTTTAATCCAGAGTAAATCTTTCTTCCTTTGCATCAATGCCTAAGAACTTGTTTTTTGTGTTTTTAAGCTCTCTTTCGAGCGCACCGAAAATTTTTCTAATATCCTCTTCGGTATACTCATAATTTCCTTTGCTAGAACAGTTGCCAAGAAGTCTCATCATTTCTAAGATCTTGTTAGTTCTTGCCTCTGCTATTCTTACAAATCTTTCTCTTTTAGTTTCATTTGCCATGGTTATTCGACCTCCATTTTGTTTATTCGACTATATTTTACCACACAATCTCTCATTTGTCAATACATTTTTGAAATAAATTCTACATTTCAAAAATGTATTTGCATATTCCGTTTTTGAGTTGCAGAAATATTTCGCCATATAAAACGAAAATGTAGCGCATTTTATACGCTACATTTTCGTTTTATATTATCTCTTCTCCAAGCATTTCAAAGCATTCTGTCATAAATTCTGCCATGGTTTCAATCACAGGAATCGTTACAGAATTTCCAAACTGTTTGTATTTTTGGCAGTCAGATATTCCTTCCGGGAAATTGAATGTATCTTCTCCGTTAACCACAAACGCATACCCGATAAATCCTTGTAATTTTCCCCATTCTCTTGGAGTCATTACTCGAATTCCCTGATCATTTAACGGAGTTGTTTTTGTAGGCATTACCACCCCTGCAATTCCATCCTGTGGATCGAATACTAAATTCCTTTCTTTTCCAGATCCGCCTGTTGCGAGAATTGTATTAGCTATCGGATGTTCTATTCCCGGCCTATTAACAACTATATATCCAAATCCATTACCTTTACTTTTTTCGCGTTCCCTATGTCTCACAAGTGTCTCTAAATATCCGGATGACATATAATGCCTAGCGTCTGCACCCAGTTCCAGCAGATCGTTCAAATCCTCGTATATATGTAAATCATTATGATCCGGTAATAAATTTGGCAGTAAAGCTAACGCATCGTTGCCATATCTTGTTCGATCAAACGCCATTATATATGTTCTTGGTCTATTTTGCGGTACACCAAATCTTTTTGAATTTCTTACAAAGTTACGACCATCATAGATTGGTTCTCCGTTTATGCCATATTCAACACCGATTACCTTATAATTTAGTTCTACTTCCAATCTGTTGATAATGGTACGCATGGTATTTCCATTGTCGTGTCTTATCAAATTATCTACATTTTCAAGGAATATACCTTTCGGTCTTGTTCTCTCTATTATTTGAGAAATATGGTTAAAGATTATACCTTTTTCTTCGTCATTAAAGCCTTCTTCTAAACCTGCCCTACTAAAAGTCTGACACGGGAATCCAGCTAATAATACATCATATTCGGTATCTGCAACCAAATCTTTAAATGCATCTGTAGTCAAATCATTGTTAGGGTTTTCATTATATAAATGTTCATATGTCAAGCAAGCGTATCTGTCTATTTCAGCAGATAAGACATTTTGATAATGTCCTGTCATTTCGAATCCTTTTCTTATTCCGCCTATACCGGCACACAAATCTATCGTTCTAAATGGCATGTTATTGTTTCTCCCTGTAGGCGTTTTCTATTATATCCGCACAACCTACTGCATTCTTTTTTATTTCGTTTCCCCAGAATCTGATTACCATCCATCCTTCTGACTCAAGATGTGCCGTTACTTCGACATCACGTTCCATGTTTCTCTCGATTTTTGGTATCCAAAATTCTTGGTGTGATTTAAAATCTTTCTTTCGTTCTTCCCAATTGTATCCGTGCCAGAATTCACTGTCACAGAAGACAGCTATCTTCTTGCCGATAAATACAATGTCGGGTTTTCCGTATATGCGACTCACGTTCTTTCTGTAACGAATACCACGTGACCACAGTTCTTTACGCAACAAGATCTCGATCTTTGAATCTTTGTTTTTCACATGTTGCATATTGTAACTTATTTGCTCTTTAGTTTTCTTCATTATGTATTATTTCAACGATATCATCCAAAGTACATCCCAATGCTGTACATATTTTTACAAGCACTTCGCTGCTCACAACAGCCCCGTCTTTTTTCATCTTTGCCAGCGTTGCCGGGCTGATACCTGCTTTTGCAGCAAGATCTTTGCTTTTCATCTCGCGATCGATCAACATTTTGAATAGTTTCTTATAGCTTGCAGCCATTTTCCACCTCATAAAATAGTTATCCTTATTATTGTTTATTATATCACTTTTTTCGACATAAAGCAAGCGTTTCCCGAAACTATTTACAACAACGTTTAACTTTTTATATCTCCGCAAATATTTTTCCAAAACATATATGTACCAACTCATTAGCTCATGCATGATGGAGATGATCGCGACAAGCTTTTTCTTTGCTTACTGCGTATCAAATTTTGAGTGCTGATTTTTATTTTCAAGGGGCCTTGACAACCGCTTGAATAAGAGTTACAATACAACACCTGCAGAAGAAGGAACGCGGTGCAGTTCTCTACTCTTGGTTGCTTGATTTTTCTGACCACATGGTTATCATCTCTTTTTAGATGGTTGACCACATGTTGCGGTTGGAGTGTGCTTTTCTGCTCTGTATGTTTTTGTTCTTCGCGCTCTTTCATTTCTTCTCTGTCGGTGAAGCATTTTCGAGCGCATCTGCCATCTGAAATTAAGACCACATATCAATCATTCGGTACTCGGATTTGACCACATCTTTGACCATAAACAGAACCGGAGTACACGGAGACAAGAGTGCACGAGAGTATGAAAAAGCCGTTTTTGCGTAGCAGAAAGGGCTAGAAAAAGCAAAAACGGCTAAAAAAAGATATATCAATCAGTTGGGGTAATAGAGCACAAAAGTAAAAGTGGCGTTGCCTGGCAACGCCACTTTTACTTTGCGCCGGCTTTGGTAAAGACGGCAATGACTGTGCGGAAAAGAATTTTCACGTCGAGCCGCAAAGATTGATTTTTGGCATAATAGAGCTCCATTTTTTGGCGTTCTCCGTTTTCGTAGCAGGCGCGGTTGCGGGCAAAGGCCTGCCAGTAGCCGGTGAGCCCAGGCTTGACCGACAAAAACAAGGTCTGCTCCTCCTTGGTATAGTGTCTATCCAGCTCCTCACGAAGGACCGGGCGCGGCCCCACCAGCGACATATTACCGCGCAGGAGCACGTTCCACCACACCTGCGGCAGCTCGTCAAGCGAGGTGCGGCGAAGGACGGCACCAAAGCAACGACGCCCATCGCCCGCTTTTTTATAGCCGATCAAGCGGCGATCATCGGGAAGCTTATATTCCAAGCGATAAACAGCCAGCTCCTCGGGGGTGAGCATGTTCTCTATCCTGTCTGCACCCCTTTTCATGGTGCGAAATTTAAGCACCGCCAGCCGTTTGCCGTTTTGCCCGACGCGCACATGCCAATAAAAGGGATTGCCTCCATCACGCAGTATAATAGCGAGTGCCACAAAAACCGAAAGCGGCAACAAGCACACCGACAGCAAGAGCGACAGCACAATATCGCAAAGGCGACGCACAAGGGCCGCAATTCTCACCCTTTTTGGCATAATATCCTTATTTTTTGTCATTGCTCTCAGCGGGGACCACAGCAGTGGTCTGTTCTTGCTTTTTTGCTACCTTTTTCTTCTTTTTTTCCTGACGCTTAGCACTGCCCGTACGGCGATTTTGTGCCGTTGCGTAGCCAAAAATAGCTGCCATTACGCCAGAGATCGCACCGATCACAAACAGGAAATATTTATCGGGGATCGAGGGACTGGCCATCTGCCACACACCGAAGGCGCACACAAGTATGTAAAGGCAAAGCGCCCACAGCGGCACCTTTTTTTGTGCCGTGCTACCCTGCAAACGGTATGCGTGAATGATCTCCACAGCACCGCGCAGCCAAATAGCAAGGCCCACCACCGAGCAGACCTGCAGGGCCGAGAAAAAGGGCACGTTTACCTGTGCGCAAACAAGACCGATAATAGTGAGGATCAGTAGCGCGATCTCAACACCCACAAAGATCTGTACAACCCCGCGGCGGCGCGCCAGCATCGGAAAAAGCGTAAACACCATATAAATGGCAAGCACGATCGCCACCAGCAGATGCAAAATATCCTGTGCCAGTGTGACGCCCTTAACGCCAAGTGCACCCAAGAACATCAAAACAGCCAGCAATACCAGCAAAATACAGGTGATCATTGTAAAGATCCAATTTTTCATCAATTTTTGCATTATAAATCCCCTTTCAACGGTACGAGCCGTAACCGTAGTCGTCATCGTTATTTTCATTTTCTATCGGTACGGGCAGCTCTGACACACCCTCACCGAAAAACATACGCAAAAGATACACCAGGACACCGAATACAAGCGCCGCCGCGGCAAAGATCAGCACCACGATATATAACGCCGTTACGGCGGTGGCAAAGGTACGAAAGCCTGTTAAGATCAAACGCCTTGCACGGGCATCAAACAGGGCTGTGACAGCAGCAAAGGCAAGCGCCACACCAGCATACAGCAGAATGCCCGAAAAGGCGCTGTAAAGGTCGTCAAGTGACACATAAACACCAAGCGAAAGCACCAGAAGCAAGAGGCAGCCTGCAATTTTGGCAAAAATACCGCTATCTCCCTCTCGGAACAGTGAGGGGAAAAACCCAACCGCTAATTTAGCATATTCACCAAGGGCCGCCTCCTCCTCCACCAGCACCTCAGTAGCGCGCGCAAGCTCCGCAAAGGCACCGGAAAAGCAGACCTGGATCACCAGCATCGACAAAAACAGCCCCAGAGCCGCCGGCATCACGGCAAACAAATAGTTGCCGAGGACCGCCACAGGATTTTTGCGGTCATAATCGTGCTCAACAAAGCCAAGCTCTCCCTCAGGATCATGAGGATTCAGCAAGCAAAAATCCTGCACATGGTGAAAGGAGATCATACAAGCCACCAGATGCGCAAACTCGCGTAAGGGTGTGAGTATTATATGCAGACCAAACAAAATAGGTCTGCCACGCCCCGTGCCCACCAACGAGCAAAAGGTGCGATTGCAAAAATATACCGCGATGCCAAATCCCAGCGGCAGCGCCGCGGTAAATATAATGATTTGTAAATAATATTCGAGAAAGGTCATATTTCTCCTTTAAAGGGCTTGTTTATCCGTACTGCTTGACAAACAAACAAGCGCGTGCTATAATGATGTGCGACTTCACTAAACGGCCGCGCGGTATGGCGCCGAAAGGTATTACCGCGAGGAAAGTCCGGGCTTCATAGGGCAGGATAGCTGATAACGTCAGCCGCAGGTGACTGCCGGGAAAGTGCAACAGAAATAAACCGCCCCGTTTTCGGGGTAAGGATGGAAAGGCGAGGTAAGAGCTCACCCACTCCTATGGTAACATAGGTTTGCTGTAAACCCTATCCGAAGCAACACCGCACGGGGACGTTGGCCCGACGTTG
>SVRY01000071.1 GCA_015064585.1 Oscillospiraceae bacterium | reverse complement strand
GTTGTCTTATATAGGTGAAGGGTAAAACACACCTCTTGAAAACCAAAACTTTTTTGAAAAAATTTTAAAATTTTTTTCAAAAGCATGTTAGGTTTTTTCAGTTTTGTTGTCTTATATAGGTGAAGGGTAAAACACACCTCTTGAAAACCAAAACTTTTTTGAAAAAATTTTAAAATTTTTTTCAAAAGCATGTTAGGTTTTTTCAGTTTTGTTGTCTTATATAGGTGAAGGGACAAATACAGTTTGGAAAAACACCGAGAAAGGAGGTGGACATTTGACAAAAGAAGAAAATGCAACAAAAGAGCAAGAAACGGAATCACTGCAAAATTTGACCGATCGGGAAATAGTTGCCATGTTTCAAGAGCGAAATGAACATGCCATTGACGCGCTCAGCGCCAAATACGGCAGATATTGCTTCAAAATCGCATACAACATCTTGGAAAACGAGGAAGAAGCCACGGACTGCATCAATGATGCCTGGCTACAATTGTGGAATACCATTCCCCCTGCCGTCCCGAAAGACCTGCGGTTTTATACCGTATCGGTCATACGCAATCTTGCCCTAAACAGATTTAAATATCAAACAAGAAAAAAACGTAGCGGCAATTTTGGCACGCTGCTTTCCGAAATGGATGACTTCGTCGGCGAAATCCCGGATGTCTTTGACGAAATACAGCTGAAAGCATTGATGCAAACCGTTAACGATTTTCTGCACGCGCTTCCCCGGCAGGAGTGCGCTGTCTTTATCCGAAGATATTTTTATGCCGAAAGCGCCAAAGACATTGCCATAGCCCTACACTTAAAAGAATCCAATGTATTTGTCATTTTATCCCGTGTGCGCAAAAAACTCAAGAAAAAATTGCAAAAGGAGGGTTTTCTATCCTAACATAAAACTCTTTGTATTCAAATTTTATCCACGCACAAAACTTTCTAAAAATGGGTCCTGTCCCATTTTTGCCGCAATGCGGCACAAAAATTTAATTACATTATTCATGTTGCCGCCAATGCGGCAGAAGGGAGATTCATTATGAAAAATACGCAATTTTTTGATCTGCTGAACGGTATCGACGATACCCTGTTAACCGATGCCCTCAATCTCTCGCCTCAACCATCCAAAACCGTTGTTTTAAAAAGATTTACCGCTGCCGCCTGCGCTTGTTTAATTCTGTCGGCGGGTACTGCCATCGCACTTGTTTTGCCCGGTTCCAACAACACGCCCCCTTCCTCTTTGCCAAATACCCCTTCTCAAAATAATCCGACCGTCAATAATCCCTCGACAAACAACGATTCCGATGTTATACCTCATGTTCCAACACACGTAGAGGATATATTCTCGTACCACACCTTCACGTACTTTTTAGGTGATGAGAAACATGTGTACATCGAGACATCTTTGGTACAGTGTAAACTTACCAACATTTTGGGAATTTATGAACAAAAAGTGGCAAACCATACCTTGCCTTATTTATTTGCCGAATTTGAGATCATTCATGACTATTATTATGCAAGAAAAGCGGGAGAAAAAATAGTTGTCCCCATTTCCCTTCACAGTAAAGACCATATGCAAGAAGATATTCTAAAACTGTTAAACGATAATGAAGAATTCTTTATGCGTGTAATTGTTCCTGAGTACCCAACAATAATGATGGGTACCTATTTCAACAAGCAAGGAGAAAAGGTAACCTTTTATAACTGTACAAAAAAAGTTTCGTTATCCAATCAAACATTCATCCCGATCCAAAACAATCGAGTCAATACTAAGGATGTATATAAAGTTTTAGATAAATACGATATATACTATAGACCCATTGATTACATCATCGAGTATTCCGATTACATTGCAGACGGAATGTCCCAAGAGGAATTGGAAAAAAATCTTGCAAATCTATATCAAAAAGTCATCCTTCATCCCAATAAAGGTATAATTGTTCCTCGACCGGTTCCTCCTAACTCCCTTATAGATTATTAATACCTTTCCTTTCCAAAATTAAACTAAACAGAGTGCAGTTCTCCCGATATATAAGCTCTGTTTTCTCATATTATCTGACTCGCTTTCTCTAAAGAATTAGCCTACCATTTATACTGAATACCAGAATGGAGAATAATCATGAAGACATTCATAAGAATTAGCAGTTTTATTTTATGCTTTTTTATCCTAACATCCGTATCCATTTATGCTGCGCCGCATGAAAAAAATAATGACGAATTATATTTCTCTCAGTCGGTCTCTTCCACGGAGCAATCCGTGGAAGAGAATACGGAAACCATACTTTCAGAAAGCATTACCAAGTCTTCTCTGCCCACCGTTGGTGTTGAAGATGTTTTTTCAAATGCAGTCGAAATCAAAGATAGCATTCTCTCCAAAGAGACTTTCACCATCAACGGCTCTGTCTGTATCGAAGGAAAATCGGTTGCCCTTGACGAATACTGCGATTTTTCGGATTTCAGCAAATATGAAATTACCGAATGGGCACATACGATCGGTGTTATTTCGGAAGAAGAAGCCATTGACTGTCTATGTCAATTGATCCTTGACCGCAATTTTGACAATATGAACTGCTTGGAAGGAATTATGGATCGTATTGCGCAGTATCAAAAGAACAATATAGTCTCGGCGGATCTTGAAAATAAGATCTACCGGGTTCTTTCTCCCATCACATACGGTACAAGTACCGACGACAGCACTTCCTCCCGCGCCATCTCTTCGGAAAGATTATATGTCAACGATTACTTTACTGTCCATTACGACGCTGCCGGCGGGGTAAATGCCTATTTAGAAGCGGTTGCCGTTGCCAATTACTTTACAGAAGTACGCAGTGCTTATATTAGCATGGGATTTACAACCCCTATTTTACAATCCGGTGAAACCACATATCATGTCTATCTAGATCCGGCATCATCCTCAACCACCAATACCACCGCTGCAACAGCCAGGGTTGAAACTGCCGCAAATAAATGCGCCAGCTATATTATCCTATACGATTTTGCGTCGCTTAATGATGATGTCAAGCAACAAATCGCGCACGAATACTTCCACGCCATTCAAAACGCTTACAATTACCAAAGCGGATGGTTAAAGGAAGCGATGGCAAATTGGGGAAAAATCACCGTCACCAATATGTCAAGCACTTGTGATCAAAACATCATCTCCTTTATTAATGGCAGCATAATAGAAGAGGGCATCTCTATGCCTGCAACAGACGGATACGGAGCAGTACTGTTCCCACTGGCTATTCATCAAAAATACGGCGCCAATGCCATATTGGATATCTACGAAGAATATGAAACATGGACATCCACCGCACTGACTTTGGCGCAGCTTCGACAGGTTATTACAAACGGCATTCAAGCCGGCACCCCCTCCGGCAGCTTTAACGAAGCATACCGCGCCATGGCTTCCTATATGATGAATCCCGGCCATTACTTTGCAAACGCATCGGAGTCATCAATTAACTGGGAGAATGACAACATCAGCTATATCCCCTCTTCGACAACCGTTACCTACACATTCACCGAGCAAATAAATTATCTTACCAGTGACTATTATACAATCGCGCTCCCCACCAATGTTCCGACTTCCTGCGTAAGGGTTGCCGTCACCTTCTCCGGTGAAAACGGATATATACAAAAATACATCATGAACAATACAGGCGGCAACAATTTATCCTATATCACTACTATGTACGGAGAAGCCGCATTTACCGAAACAACTATGGGCACATATGTGCAAGAACTGGGATTCATTGTCAGCAACCTGAATAACAGCGGCAGTCTCACCTATACTGTTAATATTACGGTTATGCCTCGAAACGAAACCTTTACCATTCCCGCATCAGCGCGTTACACCGAGCGAGCATTGTATTTGGCCACCGGCATTGAGTCAGACCTCTATGTCACCCCCTCAGTTACCGGCGCTAAAATGATCCAAACGCTGGGTCTTACCGATACGTATATCCGCGTATTCGATAACGCAACCAATACCGAACTGACATCTGATGACAACGATGGCTTTCAAAACAATGCATTCCTGCGCGTCACAATGGAAGCCGGCAAATGCTACCGCATTCATGTCTCACTGAGTCCGAATACTTCCACCGGTGGAAATGCCAAACTGGTCATAACCCATACTTCTTATTTGATCGATAACAGTGCCACCAGTATCTCCTCATTTGAAGATATTTGGACAGTTACCGGTCAAACAAGCTATTCGCAAGGAAGCTCCATTGTACAATATCATGTGAAAGCACTGGTCTTTGTTCCTCCGTCCAGCGGTACTTATACGATCAAAACAACCGGCAACGTAGATACTTATCTATATGTATTGAATCCGCGTGTATCCAATTTGATCACCACAGCAGATTACGATGATGATAGCGGTGATGGCTCCAACGCAATGCTCACAAAAACCCTGACCGGAAATATACCGTACCTGATCTTTTATTCGTCATATAACCCAAGCAGCAGCTCCATGGTCGGCACAATCACAATTCAAATCAATAAAACATCATAATACTATAACAGCTTTATAACAGTTTAAACATTTAATCACTGAATATGAAAACAAATCAATCAACACCCCACGCAGGCCACCGCGCCCGCATGAAACAACGCTTCCTGCAGGAAGGCTTCCAAAATTTTCAAGATCATGAGATACTGGAATTTCTTTTGTTCTATTCGATCGCACGGCAAAACACCAACGAACTGGGACATATGCTGCTCGACCGTTTCGGCTCTTTTCACCGCGCCTTTGATGCACCGCTGTCGGAACTGCTCAAACTGGACGGCATTGGAGAGCATTCGGCAATTCTTTTAAAGATCATTCCCGAGATATGCCGACGCTACCGCATCAGCAAACTGGAGAACACAACCAATATGCAGTCGCTGGATACGGCAGGTGAGTTTCTCATTGAGCACTATATGCCTTTGCAATACGAACAGGTATCCATGATACTGCTTGACAATCGGCAAAACATGATTTCCTTTGAAACCATCCATAATGGATCGGTCAATTCCTCGGATATCAATATCAGACGGATCGTGGAGATTGCATTTACCAAAGGCGCCGCATCCTTGATCCTTGCCCACAACCATCCAAACGGCAAGCTGATTCCTTCCGATGCCGATATTACCACCACCAAATTTCTCAAAAATGCCTTTGCCGCCATTGATTTAAAACTAAGAGAGCACATCCTGGTGGCAGAAGGCAAATTCCTTCCTCTCGTGCGGTATATTGCGGAAAATGCAAAATTCGAGCCCCGCTATATTGCTTTGCGTGCAAATAACGATGACCTTTCGGATGAAGAAATACCGCAATAATCTATACTGCAAAATGATTCCAAAAACATACCGTCCGACAGGTCCTCTTTAAAATCTGTCGGACGGCAAACACCTCGCACTGTCAAAAGACACAACACAGATTGAAAGTTTTGTGCTGTATTTTTTAAAACCGTATTAGGTTTGCCCCAAAACGCTGTCTTATTGTATAGAGGGACGTTAGAGTATATAATCTCTTACCGAATTCTCAACACTATTCACAAAATCTTAACAAATAAAGATAATATATATGCTAGAATGAAATGGGAGATACTTCCGTTTTGTTTGGCAATAGGAGGTATTTCCGTGATCGTTAAAAAATGCGAATCTTGGATGGTTGTTATTCCTATTCTGAAACGCAGCTTTGCCCAAACGGCAGGAAGTTAAGGGCGCCGTTTGGGGATATTCTGCCCGAACAATAAAATGTATGGAATTAGGAAAGAAACACCAAAATGAAAATTCAATTTAAATTGACAGCATTTTTGCTGATACTCTCGGTCCTGTTATCGATCATCTGTATGTCGACTGCGGCAGAAAATGCAGATCCTGCGGCAACCGGTACCGGTACCGATGCATCCTTGAGCGATCCTTCCGCATTGGATCTAGAGCCTATTGAAACCGAAGATCAGATCTTTGAACGGCTCACAGCCGACAGCTTCATGCTGAATTACATCGATGAAGTGGCGTTTCGTGCGGCAGGACATATAAACCGTCTGCCCGAAGAGGAAGACCTGAGTTCCTATGTGTTTGAAAACGAAGACGGCACGCGTACCGCGTATATCTTAAACGAACCTGTGAAGTATATCGACAGTACAGGGGCAGTGCGTGAAAAGGATCTGACCCTTTCCCAAGGGCAGATGGGAAATGCAAGTGTGATGGCAACCGGGGTAAATACCGAAGCATATACTATTACTGCCACCAACACCCCCATGA
>SVRY01000019.1 GCA_015064585.1 Oscillospiraceae bacterium | reverse complement strand
AATTTGATTTTTATACGATGCACCCGTATTCCGATACGTTTAAGAGATCAAAAACAAGCGCGGAGATCCTTCACGATAAGCCTCTTTTGTTCAGTGAGTGGGGCGGTTATCACGTTTACGACAATCCTCATCTGCTTCTTGATTTTATGAGTGAAATGAAAATGCTTTACGATGCGAACTCCGATGACGGCGCACTTGCCGGCGCGTTTTTCTGGTATTTTGCCGAGGTCAACGACTATAACCGTGGCAGACCGGCGTGCGTTGACGGCGTACTTATGGAGGCTCTCGTCGATAAATACAGACGTCCGAATCTTATTTTCAACGCTTTTTGCGAGGGACTCAGGCTTTTTGACGAAAATGCCGATCAAGGTGATGTCGCTTTTTGGATAAACGAATCTGAAACATTTTCCGACATGTCGGATTATATAAAACTTGAATCTCCGAAGGATGACAGATTCTTTGAGCTTGTTACGAAGATCGATGTTAATGCAAAGCAACGAATAAGAGCCAGGCAGATAAAGAGGGGGCCGATATTTGAATCGGGCGCATCGATAGATAAAATCCCCACGGTGGTGTCATCAGAGAAGGTTATTTCCTTTAAGCTCTGTCGGCGCGCCGATATCATTTCGATCATAGGGCTCACGTCGATAACGTCGGGCTATCCTCTCGGCGGGACATACGGTGAGGATGCTTGCTGTGTAAGTATAAACTATAAGAGCGGCAAAACGGAAACAATATCCCTGAAAAACGGTGTTCATATAACTACGGCATTTGCACTCAAAGGCTCGTCGAAGATCGATCCGATCACTACAAAATCGGGAAGATTTGCGACGTTTGGATATGACAAAAACTTTGAGATATATGTTGCCAATCGCCTTGATATTACCGTTGATTCCTCGGATGAGATCGAAAGCGTATGCTTTTCCGCCGATAACGACAAATATTCGGCGTTGATTTACGGGGTGTTTGCAAAATAATAGGGCAAATAAGGAACAAAAAGACTTTCTTAATGTGATAGTCTCTTTGTTCGTTTACGCTTCTGTCAATTTTCCTGACACGCACTGCTTTTGTAGACACAAAAGCAAAAACGGCATACCTCTTTCGAGATATGCCGTTTTTTGAAAAACTGTCCTTAAGAGTACCGCTCTATGAGTGTGCTTTTTCTTTAAAAATCACGGCGTAGCCGTGTATATCATCAAGACGGAGTCTTGCATATCATCAAAGCGAAGTCTTGCAAAAATGAAATCCTTGCTGATGCAAGGATGAAATCAGCTAACGCTGATGAAATCTTCGGCTACGCCTCAGATGAAATTAAATCCACCCATCCGCCGTCGAGGCGGATTTCATCCAACGAAGTTGGATTTCATCGTCGAAGACGATTTCACCCACCCGCAAGGGTGGATTTAGTTGAAAAACCGACAAGTCGAAACTTGTCGGTTTTTCTGTCTATGGGCTACGCAAAAGATATTTTCGGCAGTTTTGGATATGACTTCGAACTCTCGCAGTTTTCAGTGAAATCGTTCGCTTCGCTCACGGTGAAATAATTCACTTCGTGAATTGTGAAATTTGATGTTAACGCATCAAGTGAAATGAAATCCACCCACTCGCCGTCGAGGCGAATTTCACACGCTGCAGGCGTATTTCACATTGCGAAGCAATATTTCACCCACCCGCAAGGGTGGATTTCGTTGAAAAAAGACCTTGTCTTTCGACAAGGTCTTTTTTCTGGTTGGGATAGCAGGACTCGAACCTGCGGAATGACGGAGTCAAAGTCCGTTGCCTTACCGACTTGGCTATATCCCAGAATGTAAGAGTGGATTTCAATACTTTGAAATCCACTCCCTTATAAATGGGGTGGATGATGGGACTCGAACCCACGATTTCCAGAGCCACAATCTGGCGCTCTAACCAACTGAACTACACCCACCATATTTGGCACGCCTGAACGGATTCGAACCGCTGACCCACTGCTTAGAAGGCAGTTGCTCTATCCAACTGAGCTACAGGCGCATACTCTTTGGAGCAGGTGATGGGAATCGAACCCACGTGTCCAGCTTGGAAGGCTAGCGTTCTACCATTGAACTACACCTGCAAATGCTCAAATATAATACCACAAACTTTCTCTGATGTCAAGAGATTTTTTATCTTTTTGGGGAAGGATTTCCCTCCCCCAAAAAGAAGTTACATATTATTCTGCCGTGACGGTAAGTTTCCCGTCGGCGGCATCGGCGAAAAGCTTATGGATGGGAGTATCGAAAGAGGAAATGATGATCTCCGCCGCCTGATCCTCCAGTTCCCTCTGGATGGTACGCTTGAGGGAGCGGGCGCCAAACTTTGCATCAAAGCCCTTATCCACCAAAAACGCAAGTGCCGCAGGAGTGTACTCCAGCGTGATATCGCGGTCGGCCAGTGCTTTTTTGAGATCACCCAACATGATCTCGGCAATACGGGAGACAGTCTCCTTTGTAAGGGGGGCAAAGGAAATGATCTCGTCAATTCGGTTGACAAACTCAGGGCGCAGGAAGGTCAGCAGTGCCTTGGTGGCCTTTTCCTTTTCAAGCTCGGTGGTATCGCGATTAAAGCCCGTGGTGTTCATCATCCCTGCCGAGGCGTTGGTGGTCATCACGATAATGGTATTTTCAAAGTTTACGTGGCGACCCTGCGCATCGGTAAGCTTACCGTCGTCGAGCATCTGCAACATAATATTGAGCACGTCGGGATGCGCCTTTTCGATCTCGTCAAAAAGCACCACGCTGTAAGGCTTGCGGCGGATCTTTTCCGTCAGCTGACCCGCATCGTCGTAGCCCACGTATCCGGGCGGGGCGCCGATGAGCTTGGAGACGGAATGCTTTTCCATATACTCGCTCATATCCACGCGGATAAGTGCCTCGGTGGAGTCAAAAAGCTGCAGGGACAGTTGGCGCACCAGCTCCGTCTTACCCACGCCCGTAGGGCCGGTGAAGATAAAGGAAATGGGACTGCGGTTATAGCCGATACCCACTCTTCTGCGCTTGATGGCGGCGCACAGAGCGTTGATGGCCTCATCCTGCCCGATGATGCGGGCGGAGAGATTTTCCTTCAGCTGATTGAGCTTATCAAATTCCTGCTGTTTGATCTTCGTGGCGGGGATACCCGTCCACAGCTCCAGCACGTAGGCGATATGATCAAAGGTCAGCTCGGTGTTCTCGGGCAGATCCTGAAACTCGGTAAGCTGTTGCTCCAAACGGCATTGCTCACTTTTCAGCCGTGCGGATTCCTCAAACATCTTTTGCTCGTCCTCGGTGTCCAGCGCATCGATCTTTCTGCGCACGTTGGCCAGTTCAAACTGAAGTTTCAGTTTTTGATTCTGACTGACGTTTTCAATGGCGGCGCCGCTGGAAGCCTCGTCGATCAGATCGATGGCCTTATCGGGCAAAAATCGGTCGGTGATATAGCGCTCACTCATCACCGCCGCCTGTGTGAGCATTGCATCGGAGATATGCACGTGATGGTATGCTCCGTAAACGTCTCTGAGACCCTTTAAGATCTCCACCGTCTCCTCCACGCTCGGCTCGTTGACCATAATGGGTTGGAAGCGGCGTTCCAGGGCGGCATCCTTTTCGATATATTTTCTGTACTCGGCCAACGTTGTGGCGCCCACCACCTGAATCTCACCGTTGGCAAGAGCAGGCTTTAGGATATTAGCGGCATTCATACTGCCCTCACCCTCGCCCGTGCCCACAAGATTGTGGACCTCGTCGATGACGAGAATGATATTGCCCAGTTCCACCACCTCATTGATGAGCCCTTTAATACGGCTCTCAAATTGACCGCGGAACTGCGTACCCGCCACCAGTGCGGTCAGATCCAGAAGGTAAACCTCCTTGCCCAGCAGTTTTGCGGGGACCTCCCCTGCCACGATCTTCTGCGCCAACGCATTGGCCACGGCGGTCTTACCCACACCGGGTTCACCGATCAGCACGGGATTATTTTTGGTGCGGCGGTTGAGAATGCGCAGCATTCTTTCGATCTCGCTCTTTCGTCCGATGACGGGATCAAGTTTTCCCTCCAGATGCTTACGGTTGAGATTGGTGGCGTATTGCTCGAGAAATTTACGCTTTTTATCCTGCTTTTTCTCTTTATTGTTTTTGGGTGGCTTTTCCTCACCGCCCTCCTTCTTCTGAAACAAACCGCCGAACATGGGCGGGAAGGTGGGCGTAGTCTGAGAGTCCACCTCGTCGGGGAGGAGGCCCAGCTGTTGGTTGAGGTTTTCCATCTCCTCACTCATCGCATCCAGATCCTCATCGGTGAGTCCCATATTCTTGATGATCTGATCCACCTGCTGGATCCCCAGTTCTTTGGCGCATTTGAGACAGTAGCCCTCGTTTACCTGCCCGTCCTTTTCCATACGGGTGATAAACACCACCGCCATGCGTTTATTACATCTTTTGCAAAGCATTGGTTTACTCCTTAGATTCCTTGAAGCAGAGTGAAAGCATCCAAGCCCGATCCTGACGGGCCGATTTTCACCTCTGCTGTGTTAAATTACTCGTCAATAGCGAAGGGGGGCAAGGCTTGGTTGCCTGCCGCAAGCATTAAGCCGAAAAGCACCGAAATCATGCCATTTCGGGCAAGCTCAGTTGTTCTCCCTCTGCTTCTGTAATCGACTCTCTTTCACCTTCACGTACATCTTATAATAGTTAAAGAGTGCGATCAAAGTAAAAAATACACAAACGCACATCATAATGGATGCAGTCTTTTGAGAAATGCCGTCAAACACCATAATGGCAACGATACATACAAAGAGTATGACCGTGGCGATCTTGCCGCTCCATTCGGAGTAGACGACGAATTTAAATCTTTTCAACAAACGGGAGGCGCCGAAGATCATCAGGATCTCCTTTGCCAGAAATACACAGAAGATCCACAGCGCAATGCGCCCGTAGACGGCAAGGCAGGCAATGGCCGCAATCTGCATCATCTTATCCGCCAGCGGGTCAGCCAGCTTGCCGAAATCCGTGATCTGATTATACTTTCGGGCAATATATCCGTCAAGAATATCGGTCAGTGCCGCCAGAACAAAGAGTCCCGCGGCGAAGTATACGCCGCCTGCCATGGTCCCGTCACTGCCCTTTACATAACAAAAAACAAAGGCAGGCACCATACACAGTCGTGCTATCGTCAGTATATTCGGTATATTCATTCTTTAAAACATCCCCTTATATTCAAGGTGCAATAACGACCTTCTTCTATCTGAACAGATCGCAGATCGGATTGATCTTGATAATTTCCTTGGTAAAGATCGTCTTATCCAGCGCATCAACGGAGAACAGACCGTCCCCTGCACTGCGGGATACCGCCCAGATCACGGCAGTCACTACCAGCACGATCAGTACACCCTCAACAAAACCGAAGGCGGCGCCGCCGAAGCGATTGAGCTGTCTGCCCACGGGCAGAAGATTAAAGAGAGCGCTCAGCAGTTTTGAGGCCACCATACAAACCACCAGCAGTACCACAAACAGCAGGATAAATGCGATCGCTGTACTTATTGTTGCGGAAATGGGGGCGGCTATACTGTCGATCAGTTGATTTTTTGCTTCGGCAGTGTTGGCAGTGACGGAGCTTACCTTGCCGATGATCTCCTCGGTAGAAACACCCACGCTTTCCAGCAGGCTCTTAAGTGCCTCGGGCATCTTGCGGATCTTGGCGGCAACGTCAATGCCTGCCAAAGCATCCTCATACTTGAGTACGGGGGTATCGGCCAAGGTGGAGAGCACCATATTCCGCACGGGAGTGCGCACAAAGGTGGTATCGATCCAGTTTCCCACTACGCCGTTAAATGCCAATGCGCCCAAAAAGGCAATGACGGTGCCCAACAGATCAAACAGCGTCTTGATCAGACCTTTTTTGTAAGACAGCCAGATACATACGGCGAGAATTGCTATGATGATTATGTCCCAAACAAATTGCATAGATTTATCCTCCTAAATCTCAATATATACACAATAGGTGCCGTAAATGTCCAAAAGACATTTTTTACCTGCAAAACATACGGATTGCACGCCGGGGAGTGCCGTCCGTTCATCGATCACCCGTTTTGAGGAAAGGGAATAAACGCGCACCCTTTCCCCGTCGAGAAGTGCCACGCGGTTTTCCCGCACGTCCAGCCCCGTGACGCAGGCCCCCGTTTCAAATACGGCGCTTTCCTTGCCACGATCGTTGATGCTGTAAAGCGTGCTCTCCCCGCGCTTACTGCCCGAGAGCAGCAGCACGGTATGCTCGCTGTTAAAGGAGAAGCCCTGCAGGTAGTTCTTTTTAAACTCATAGACCTTGCCGCTCTCCCCTTTACCGCTGAAATACTCCAGTCGGTCTGCGTAAAGAAGGGCGACGTTTCCCGCGCTTTTATAGCAAAGATCCAGCGGCAGATCCTTCAAGGGACTCTGCCAGGCGATCTCCTCCTCGTCAAGATGGATGCCCACCAGTTCGGGTGAACTGTCGTTTACGTTGTAGCAGATCAGCGCCACCGTTTTTTTATCGGGGGACACGGCAGCATTGAGAAGGTAACGCTCGTTACTGTGCCAGACGAAAACCTTCTCGAAGGAGCTGTTGTAAACGTAAAGAGAATTTTTATATCCGTTGCCCGAGGTGATGATGGCCATATAGTTTTCATCACTCATGGTAATATAGGAAATATTTTCGGGCATGGATTTTTCAAATACCACGGCAAAGGAATTGCTTACCAATATATCGGTGCCGCCGCGGTCATAGCATACGATATAGCGCTTGCCCGCGATCAATTCGGGAGTACCAAAGCCCGTTTTGGCGGAAAGAAATACCGTACCCTGATTGTCCAGCACCGTAAGCTCCGAAGGGGTCAGATGCGCCAGTCCATCCTTAAAGGAGGCAACGCGTACATCCTCCTCGTAGATCAGATCGATCTGCTGACCGTCCTGCTCGGAGGAGGTGGAAACGCCGATGTCGATCTTGGCAAAAAAGCGGCGCAGATTGTCCATATTGATGTTATCGCGGTTTAAGATCACGATCAGCGCCAGCGTCAGTACCAACACGCACAGCAACAGATACCTGAAAAAGCGGAGCACCGTACGGGTGGAATTCAGCGCTTTTTCGCCCAGTTGTTCACTTTGCGCCTCCTGTTCGACATAGTCGTGGGAGGCGTCGTATTTACGGCTCACGGCATTTCCTCCTTTCCGGGTGTTTTATAATATACTTTATGAAGATAGAGTCCCTCGGCGGGAGCGGTTTGTCCCGCGGCGCTTCTGTCCAGTGCCGAAAGCACCCGCGGCATATCCTCCACCGCCAGCCGCCCGCGGCTGACAAAAATAAGGGTTCCCACAATAATACGAACCATATTATAAAGAAAGCCGTCGCCGCAGACGTGGATCTCAATCAGACGGTCCCGACGGGTGACGCGGCACCAATAGATCTCACGGGTCGTGTCCACGATCTTCGAGCCCTGCGCCATAAAAGAACGAAAGTCGTGCCGTCCCACGAGTCGGTCAGCGGCTTTTTGCATCTTGTCGGTATCGAGAAAGCCTTTATAGTGCCAGGCAAGTCCCCTTAAAAACGGGTCGGGCGACATACCGTCGTAGAGGCGGTAGACGTACTCCTTTGCCTTGGCATCGTAGCGGGGGTGGAACTCAGGATCCACCTCCACACAGTCCCAAACGCTGACACTGTCGGGAAGAATGGCGTTGAGTCCCAAAGAAATGCGCTTACATTCCTTATCGGTGTCCGAGCAAAAAACGGCACAGTACCCCTCGGCATGAACGCCGCTGTCAGTGCGACTGCAACCGGTGACGTCGGGACGGTGCCCGAGCATCGTCTCCAGCGCATCCTGCAGGCACTGCTGTACCGACAGGCCGTTTTTCTGCACCTGCCAGCCCACAAAGTCGGCACCGTGATATTTAAGTATCAGCAAAAATTTTCTCATATAATTCCTATATTAATGATGATAATGACGGCAAACATTGCCGCAACGATCAATGCCGCCCAGAGATCCCTGAGGGCGAAATGATAGATCCTATATTTGGTTCGTCCCTTACCGCCGTGATAACAGCGGCATTCCATGGCATCCGCCAGCTCCTCCGCTCTGCGAAAAGCAGAAATGAGCAACGGCACCAGAATGGGAATGAGCGCCTTGGCTCTGCGGAAGATGTTGCCCGTTTCAAAGTCGGCGCCCCTTGCCTTCTGCGCGTTCATAATCTTGTCGGTCTCATCCACCAGAGTGGGGATAAAGCGCAGGGCGATGGTCATCATCATGGCAAACTCGTGCACCGGTACCTTGATATACTTTAAAGGATTCATCAGGCTCTCCAGCGCATTTGTCAGCATAATGGGAGAGGTGGTATAGGTCATAAAAGAGGTGCCCACCACCAAAAGTACGATACGCACTGCCATAAAGATAGCGTTACGCACGCCCTTCCAAGATAGCCAAGAAAGCCAGCTCACCGTGGGAAAGAGCGGTTCTCCGCCGCCGTAGATCATCTGGAGTACGGCAGTAAAGAGTATGATAAAAAGCAGAGGTTTGATGCTTTTGAGCACCGTTTTAAGGGAAATGCGGGAGAGCAGTACCACCATAAGCATAAACAGTCCCGCGACGGCAAGTCCGATCAAGCGCTTTGTGATAAACAGCAGCACGATGTAAGCCACCGTGAGTAATATCTTGGTACGGGGGTCCAGACGGTGGAGCACCGAGTTTCCCGGAAAGTACTGACCGATGGTAATATCCTTGATCATTTTCTCCCCACCCCCTTACGAAGGCAGGAAAGGATCTCCTTTTTGGCGCCCTCGATGGTATAGATATCGGTGCGCACGTCAAAGCCCTTTTCCTTCAAGGAGAAAAAGACCCTTGTGATCTGCGGCACGTCCAGACCCATCCCCGAAAGCTCATTGGCGTGGGCAAAGACCTCCTCCACGGGGGCGTGCATTTTCAGTCTGCCCTGCTCCATCACCACGGCGGTATTTGCATTTTTGGCAATATCCTCCATGGAGTGAGAGACCAGCAGTACGGTACTGCCCGTCTGAGCGTGGTATTCCTTCAGTCTTGCCAGAATCTCGTCCCGTCCCTTGGGATCCAGTCCCGCGGCGGGCTCATCCAGTACCAACACCTTAGGCTCCAGCGCCATCACGCCTGCAATGGCGATGCGGCGCTTCTGTCCGCCCGAAAGGTCAAAGGGGGAACGCTCAAGACACTCCTCCTTCATCCCGACGAAAGCAAGGCTCTCTCTGACTCTGCGGTCGATCTCCTCCTCGGGCAGACCCATATTTTTGGGACCGAAGGCGATGTCCTTATAGACCGTTTCCTCAAAAAGCTGATACTCGGGATACTGAAACACCAGTCCCACCTTAAAGCGCGTGGCGATACGCTCCGCCTTAGAGCAGTTCCACAGATCCACTCCATCCACCAGAATCTGTCCCGTGGTGGGTTGCAAAATAGCGTTGAGGTGGGAGATCAGCGTACTCTTGCCGCTGCCCGTATGGCCGATAATGCCCACGTAATCCCCCTCGGCGATCTGCAGGTTGATATCCTCCAGCGCCACCTTCTCAAAGGGAGTACCGGGGGAATATTTATGCGTTAAATTTTTGGTTTCGATAATCACCGTATTTTCCCTCCAGTAGGTTGATGAGTACCTCTACACAATTCTCGTCCGTCAGTACCGACAAGGGTACCTTAATATCCTCGGCGCGCAAGGCGTACATCAGCTCCGCCGATTGGGGCACGTCCAACGCAACACTTTGCAAAAGTCCGATATTCTGAAATACCTCGTGGGGGGTGTCGTCCAAGAGCACCTTGCCCTCGTTCATCACCACCACGCGGTCTGCCTGCACCGCTTCATCCATATAATGAGTGATCAGCAGTACGGTGATGCCCTCCTCGCGGTTGAGACGCTTCAGCGCCGCCATAACCTCTTTTCGCCCCTTGGGGTCCAGCATGGCGGTGGGTTCATCTAAAATCAGCACCTTGGGGCGCATGGCGATGATGCCCGCAATGGCGACCCTTTGCTTTTGTCCGCCCGACAACAGGTGCGGCGCGTGCCCGCGATAGGCAAGCATATCCACCACGGAAAGGGCTTCGGTGACCCGCTTTTCCATTTCGTCGTGGGGAACGCCCAGATTCTCAAGAGCGAAGGCCACGTCCTCCTCCACCACCGTTGCAATGATCTGATTGTCGGGATTCTGAAAGACCATACCCACGCTTTTGCGAAGCTCAAGCAGTCTTTTTTCATCCTTGGTATCAATGCCCATGGCGTAAACCTTGCCGCCGCAGGGAAGCAGGATGGCGTTAAAGTGTTTGGCAAGAGTACTCTTACCGCTGCCGTTATGCCCGAGGACCGCGACAAAGGAGCCTTCCTCAATGGCAAGGTCGATGCCGTGCAGTACCTCCTGTCCCTTATTCTCGCCGTCGGGATAAGAAAACGTCAGATTTTCAGCTTGTAAAATGCTCATTTATTTACTCCATCTTGCGGTGGCACCCGCAGGAAAGTTAATATTCTGTCCCTCAACGGGCAGACCGATCTCATCGGCCACCACCTGACCGCCGAAATTCTTTACAATGGTCTGATGCACCATATAGGCCATCACCGATGCGCTCAGTCCCGTAGAATAGGAGTTGACCAGAAAGAACAGCGGATCCTCCGAGAGGACGCCCTTACACAGTTCGATCAGACCGAAGAGCTCCTCCTCCAGTTTCCATACCTCGCCTCCCGGCCCTCTGCCGTAGGAGGGGGGATCCATTACGATACCGTCGTAGCGGTTGCCGCGGCGGATCTCTCTTTGGACAAATTTGATACAGTCGTCCACGATATAACGGATGGGCTTATCTCCCAGTCCGCAAAGGACGGCATTTTCCTTAGCCCAGGCCACCATACCCTTGGCGGCATCCACGTGCACCACGCTTGCCCCCGCCTTGGCGCAGGCCATGGTGGCGCCGCCCGTATAGGCAAATAGGTTGAGTACCTTGACGGGACGGCCTGCGTTTTTGATCTTCTCGGCCATAAAGTCCCAGTTGGTGGCCTGCTCGGGAAACAGTCCGGTATGCTTGAAGTTCATGGGCTTTACCTGAAAGGTCAGGTCTCTGTAATGCACCTGCCAGCTTTCGGGCAGGGTCTTTACGTCCCAATGTCCGCCGCCCGTTTTAGAGCGGGAATAGCGGGCGTGCGCCTTTCTCCAGGCGGGGTGCTCCTTGGGAGTGTTCCATATTGCCTGCGGATCGGGACGGATCAGAATGTGCCCCTTCCAGTCTTCCAGTTTTTCGCCGTTTGTGGCGTCCAGCAGTTTGTAATCCTGCCATTGATCTGCTACCCACATGAAGTGATTGTCTCCTTAGAATATCCTTAGAATATCATTAGAATGTCATTTGATAAGAAAGTCCCAAGTGCTCATAGGCCTTGGGGGTGGCGACGCGGCCGCGGGGGGTACGGGAGAGGAAGCCGATCTGCAACAGATAGGGCTCGTAGACGTCCTCCAGCGTAATGGCCTCTTCACCGATGGTGGCGGCAAGGGTCTCCAGCCCCACAGGGCCGCCCGCAAAGTTTTCAATGATGGAGCGCAGCATTCTGCGGTCGATGTTATCCAGTCCCAGTTCATCCACCTCCAGCGCCTTCAGCGCAAGATCTGCGATCTCGGCGGTGATGATACCGTCTCCCTTGACCTGCGCGAAGTCGCGCACGCGTTTGAGCATACGGTTAACGATTCGGGGGGTACCGCGGGAGCGCTTGGCGATCTCAATGGCGCCGTGGGGATCAATGGGAATGTCGAGGATCCGTGCGCTGCGTTCCACGATCTCCGCCAGCTCGTCGGTGGTGTAAAGCTCCAGACGGAGGTTGACGCCGAAGCGGTCTCTCATGGGAGAGGAGATCTGACCCGCTCTGGTGGTGGCGCCGATCAAGGTAAATCTCGGCAGATCCAGACGGATGGAGCGGGCGGAGGGGCCCTTTCCAAGCATAATATCCACGGCAAAGTCCTCCATGGCGGGATAGAGCACTTCCTCTACCGCGCGACTGAGGCGGTGGATCTCGTCAATAAAAAGCACGTCCCCCGGTTGCAGGGATGTGACGATGGCGGCAAGGTCGCCCGGCTTTTCAATGGCGGGGCCGGAGGTGACGCGCAGCCCCACGTTCATCTCCTTGGCGATGATGCCCGCCAGCGTGGTCTTACCAAGTCCCGGAGGGCCGTAAAGCAGACAATGATCAAGGCTCTCCCCTCTCTGCCTTGCGGCGTTGATGAAGATGCTTAAGTTTTCCTTCACCTTGGTTTGTCCGATATAATCTTCAAGCTTGGAGGGGCGCAGGCTTTCCTCGCTCTCCGCCTCCCCTGCATTCATGGTAGGAGCCAACACTCTGGGCTCCTGCTCTAAAAATCCTGATTCAATCATGTTCTCACCCCATCAGTTGTACGAGAGCGGCTTTAATGGCCTGCTCCACGGTCAAATCGGTAATATCAACGGTTGCTGCGGCACGCTTTGCCTCATGCTGAGTGTAGCCCAGTGCCATCAGCGCACCGATGACCTCGGCGCTCTTTTCGCCCACGCCTGCGCGGACGGGTTGTACCGTCTTGCCCTGCAGTAATGCGGGCATTTCCTTTTGAATCTTGTCCTTAAGCTCCAGGATCACGCGTTGGGCAAGCTTAGGACCAACACCGTTGGCACGGGTAATGCTTGCCTGATCACCGCTGACGATGCCGGTGGCCAAACGCTCGGGGGTCAGCTCCGAGAGAATGGACAGCGCCATTTTAGGTCCCACGCCGCTGACGGAGGTGAGCAATTTGAAGCAGTCCCGTTCGTCGGTATCGTAAAAGCCGAAAAGTTCCATCGCGTCCTCGCGGACGTTGAGGTGAGCAAACAGCACCACCCTGTCCCCGATATCGGGCAGGCGGGAAAGGCAGTTACCCGTGATATTTACGGCAAAGCCGACGCCGCCGCAGTCCACCACGGCGATGCCAAGATCCTTTTCAAGAAGTATACCGTTTAAAGAATAGATCATTTTTGTTCCTCCAGAAGTGAGTTTGTGGAATGACCGAGACAGATGGCCATAGCCAGCGCATCCGCCGCGTCGTCCGGGCGCGGAAGACTGGGCAGGTGCAGAAAGCTCTGGGTCATCAGCATCACCTGCTTTTTCTCCGCCTTGCCGTAGCCGACGATGGATTGCTTGACCTGCATGGGAGTATATTCCTTGTAGGGCAGGCAGTGCTGTACCGCCTGCAGCAGGATCACGCCCCTTGCGTGAGCTACCTCGATGCCCGTAGTGATATTGGTGTTAAAGAACAGCTTTTCAATGCTCATATAATCGGGCCTGAAGTGCTCGATGAGCTCACCCATATCCCGATAGATGATCTCCAGCCGCTCCGCGAAGGGTAGGTCGGCGGGTGTGGTGATGGCGCCGTATCCCAGCGTTTCAAAACGGTGCCCGTCGTAGTTGACAACGCCGTAGCCCACCGTTGCATATCCGGGATCAATGCCTAAAATGATCATGCCTACTCCTCCACCATATAATTATACATTGTATATTATAACATATATATATTATAAAATAAAGAGGTTTTTAAAAATTTTACAGCACGGCGTACCTAAGGTGACAAGAGTCATTCGAACCTGTTTTTAAAAGGCGGATTTCTGCCAACTCTGTGTCAAAATACTCGTCCATACGACAGTATGGACTGCGTTTTGTTCCGTGACTTGACAAAAATCCGCTCTTTTAAAAATCCGCGGACCGATAAAGCCATAGATTTGTAGTGATTTTTGTTCTTCTTTTCTGCAGGTGGGCTGGCGCCCTCCTTGCGGAGGGCAACCCGTTTTTCCCTCGAGTGCCAATAACAGGTACTCGAAAACAAGTCGACTTGTCAGCGGCGACTCGCCGTAAAAGGACGAAAAGCGCTGTAATCTATGGCTTTTCGGCAGGTTCGGATAACTCTTGTCACCTTATGTTAATTTTGGGGTCTGACCCCTAATTTAACATTTTGACAATTTTGGGGTCTGACCCCTAATTTAACATTTTGACAATTTTGGGGTCTGACCCCAAAATTGCAATGAGAGTGAGAGTGAGGGGCGGTTACATCCACAGACCTTTCCGCCCTTCGGGCATCTTCTCACTTTCGTAGGAACAAACCACTTTGACCAAATCTCACTTTGACTAAAGCGCGGAAATATGCCAACGTGTGAAGCAAATTTTCTTCCGCTGAATATGTGAGTGCAATTTCCGGGCGGCGGGGAATGTTTCTATTCACAGAGCTAATTGTTAAATTTTTGTTAATCGACAAAAATTTGGCTCTTTTATACTTTGTTGTTGATGTGAATACTTAAATCTAATGTTGTATATTTATTCAGTTTTTGTCAATGCTTGCACGATTATAAATAGTTTTTGTATAAATTAACGTTTCATGACATTGTTTATCAGCCAATTGGCCAAAGAAAAATTCCGTCGATATAAAGGAAATCGAATTATATTGGAGAAGTTATAAAGTATGGTTCAACTTCACCCTCTATATATTCTTCAGTACATAACAATCATCAAGCATCAAAAACATATAGCAATCACGCGACGCGCATAAATTTTATGCTTTTCAAAATCGACCAACCGAGACTGTTCTGAAGGGTGACTACTGGTTTGTTCTCAAAACATCCCTCCCATATCTAGTGTACAGACAAAATATAATAAACAATCCCTCTCGTGGTAGAGTTAACACCTACCATGAGAGGGATTGTTTTATCGTTGACTTTTTAATGTGTTTACGAGCTTATTACTTACTCTTACTTGTCCTCGATTTTTTTAATAAGCTTCTTTTTGATTTCGTTAAACTCTTTTTCCGTAAGGACTTTTTCGTCACATAATTGCTTTAATAACTTTAATCTTTCAAAAGCTTCACTGTGACTCTTGGTAATAACTGTTGACATTAGCTCTTCGACTTGAACATCGTTCGTTATTACTGCTTGTATCATATTAATTGCATCTTTTTCTTCGTCTATTGGAAATAAATACTTTGATATGATCTCAAAAACAGCAATTAAACTTGCCAAATATGTAATTGCAACAGAAATTAGCGATACCGCGGACGAGGCAGAAGTGTTCGCTCTATAACATATCATAGATATAGCAACAGCAATCGTCAAAATTCCAAGCAATATAATAAAAAACCAAAAAATAATCAGTTTGAGGACATTGTTCGTTTTAACCCTGTCTCGCCGTTGTATTATATAGTCTTCTAATAAATCGGTAAGTTTGCCATTTCGTTTTACAAAGTGAGCATGAATGCTCAAAAGCTGTTCCGCATATTCCTCATTTGTCGTTGGATTAGTATCAAATTTTGAGGTTAGTAAAGATTTGAGCACTTGGTTAAATTGATTATCACCACGCATACTCTTATACCTCTGTCATACGTCTTTTTGCCATTTCTTCCGAAACATTGTATCGTTCGGCAACTTGGGAAATTTCTACATTGGCATTGCTTTTCATAAATTGCTGCAAGTCGTCTTTGGGAATAAGTAAACTTGCGGCAATATAATCCATTTCTTGTTCCACTCTATCATCAGAATATCCATCTGCATGATCTCTTGAGGCAACAACTATTTTCTTGTCGTATGCATTGGTTTTGGCGCTGATATAGTGTGCCAATTCATGTGCAACTATAAATTTTTTAGTATTAATATCTTTGAAGCAGTTGTATGCTATGATTTTATTTGAATCAAAACCGTCCGCTTTGTCAATATGCTCATTTACCGCAATTAGCCCTTCTAATTGCTCTTGAAACTCAGCGCCGCGAACATCAAATCCCAAATCAGTTGCGACCTTAAAAATATCAACAGGTATGGAAAGTTCTATGTTCATTGCCTTGAGAAACGCTGCAATCAACTCTTCCATTTCTTGCATTTCTTTTTTTGAAAAATGAAGAGACATTAAATACACCTGTATCCTTTCCACACATCATCACCTCCCCATGCATCTTTTTTTCAATACATAAAGATGCGAGAAAGTGTGTGTTTGTCGCTTTGTTGATTTGTTGTTTTGTTGTTTTGTTGATTTGTGTACATCAATTGATGGACAAATAATAACATATTTCGACACAGTTTTCAACAATGTCAAGCCTTTTTTTCTAATTTTTTTACATTTTTTTCTAAAGTTTTTATAATTTTTTCGAGATTTTATGCTGTTTTCCATTATTTCAGCCTCCTTAATACAACAATAGGCCAAATGGGGTAGCATTTTTTGTCAAAAGGAGTCGAACTATTCAAAAATTTCTCATTGTTTTCAAAATTTCATATGCTGCATTGATTTTCTGCGCATATTTTTGTTCGGCATCTGTACCAATGTCCGGATGGAAAGTCTTAATCAGTTTGTTGCGCTGCGCTTTAAGTTGCTCTGCGGTCACATCTTCAAAACTGTCAAACATAAATAGTGTCAGTGCTTGTTGTAATTCAGTCGCCTCTTCGTCTACCGTGGCCTCATACTCATGTTGGGAGTGCAGGCTCGTTTGCCAAGCAACGTTAAAGTGCAACAAAAATTCATCGAGACCTTTCGGATTGTCACACTCAACCTTGGATCCAAAGAAGGACTTTTTGGCCTTGGCTTTTACCTTGTCGTCCAGAATGGTTTCAAAGTAGAAATATGGATCGTGCGCCTTGATTCTGAATAATACTTTACCGTATACCTTATCCCCGATAAGACCTTCTTTATATTTTTCGGGCGCGAACAGTAGATCGAAGTCCTCAATGTTACTCATTTCCAGATAAAACGGATCAGACCATATACCATCTTCAATATAGTATAGGCCGTGCTCAGTATCGATATGGATAGAATAATAGCTGTAGGTCTCGTTAAAGCGAGGTTTCAATTCATTTTTTGAATACTCCGCATATTTTTTGAGCTCGACAAAATCCTCAAAAGTATAACCAGTTGGTAAACACGAAACAATATAGGATGGTATGTCTGCCGAACATTTGGAACACACATACTTTCCGTCTAACAATTTGTTTCGGCCAAAAATCCCAGCTTTAGCGCCGCAATAAGCACATTTTTCGTTTAAGATACCCATAATTCGTCTCCTATTATCTATTTATGAATTGTTAATTGCACGTGTGACAAGTATTGGTAGGTAAAGAGATTCCGCAATGTGGACAATTGTGATCTCCTCCGGTCCAATATCTTAAACAAGTGCCGTTTAAACCATCTCCGCTTTTTTTGCCACAATACTCGCAGTAAAGTCCTTGGTTCGGTATGGAACTGCAAGTATGGCACTTACCTGCGCTTACTGAGGCACCACAATGAGCGCAGTATGTGTTGTTGGGGCTTTGAAGACAGGTATTGTTGCTACCGCTACCTATAGTTCTTCCGCAGCTTTGACAAATAGAACCAAGTTCTCTGCCTGCAGAATCGAGTACAACTTCATATGTTCCAATCAGGCCGGGCACCACCTCATATGTCGCGCCATTCTTCGGTGTGGTGCCGGTCGATCCGTCCGGATATGTATAGATAATGGGAGATTTTCCGTCCCAAGAAATGCCGGTATCGGTGTTGGCTCTTTGCACAACTTGAGCTTGCGAGGAATTAGAGGCAGAAGGGTTCCCCTCTGTTTTGGTTTGCTCAGACGATGTAGGCCCATCATTCGTGTTGGCGGAGGATTCTTTTTTTTGACTTTGCCCTTCTGTTTTCGAAGTTTCTTTCTCCGGGGTTGAAGCCTCGACTTTTGATTCCTCTTTCTGCTCGACTACCGGCTCTTCGGTTTTTGCTTCTGTTGTCAGCTCCTCTTTAACGCCGAGTTCTCCTGTCTCCTCCTTTTCTTCCGGCTCTACTATCGGAGCGTCCGTTTCAATGTCAGCATGATACTCCGGCACTTCCCCAATGATATTGGTTGCTCGCAACAACATTGGGATAGATATAGCTGCCATTATTGCGGTAGCAATAACAATAGATAATATTTTATGATTCACTATCATTTCCCTGCATCGGTTGACCAATTTCTTCATGTACGCTTCTCCTCAAATATTAAAAATTTGTAAAATAATCATATTTCGCAGAAGTAAACAGAACGCAAAAATAGGCAGAGAAAGTGAATTTCTCTGCCTATTGGCGCCGCATTTATTACACGATTATTACAAGATTTGTCTCAATTTCTCCATATTGCTGCACTTGAGGGCAAAAGAGGAGTGGACGTAGCGATCCAGTGTGATTTGGACTTTGGCGTGACCCAGAATTTCCGTAAGCGATTTGACGTCAAAACCGCATTCCACCGAGCGTGTCGCAAAACTGTGCCGAAGAGAATGGAAATTTGCATGCTCGATTTCTGCTTCCAGTAGATAGCGTTTAAACTTATATTGCATCACGCGAGGCTCGACTATCGGCATTTTAGGTGTTCCTAACACATAAGCTTGTCCTTGATTTTCTAAACGAAAGCGCTCAACAAGAGCAACTAAAAAAGAGGGGACCGGAATCTCCCTCATTGATGTTTCGGTTTTTGGAGGACCGATCCATAATTCCGTACCGGGACCGGTCGTGCTGCGTACTCGTTGCATAGTCTTTCTCACCTTGATTCTGCCGTTGGCCAAATCATTCCAATGCAGTGCGCAAAGCTCCCCGATTCGAAGACCGGTATATAGGGTCAGAAGAACACCGAATTTATATACATCTGTATCTTGATGCAAATATCGCACGAGCCTTCGCTGTTCCTCTACAGACAGCACCCGCATTTCCTTTTTGTTTTCCGCAAGGTATGGGATCTCGGGTAAGGGGAGATTGTACTGGCGTTGTCCATACTTTAAGCACGAATGCAAAAACACTAAAATAGAGTTAATCGTTTGCGGCGCAAGGCCGGCATTTAAACGATTGCCCGCAAATTCATGAATAGCAAGTGTAGTAAAGTATATGATGCTGCATTTGCCGACAGTTGGTTCAATATGCTTTTTAAGAAACTATCATATCTTTGGTAGGTTGAGATCTTCAAACGATTACGCTTGATACAAAGATATTCCTTTACCAGCGTTTCAACTGTAATACTTCGAGATGTTGCGGGCTTTTGGCATATCAGAATTGAGTCCAGTACACCCTGTCGCTTTTCCTTGACCTCCCGATAACTGTGGGCATAAACCGATCCGTATTTCTTCTTTCCATCTGCATCAATTTCTTTCACATAGCGTGCCTCCCACAAACCGTTTTTGCGGCGAAACACATTTTCTCCTCGTCGTGGCATTTTTATCACCTTCTATCTTATTTATACCATCCTCAATACACCAATAATTTTGAGGGCAGGGATCAAAAACGCTCTTTTTCTCCCAAACATATTGAAATATTTGCCATTTTGGGTTATACTGAGTGCGGTATAATGTAATTTTAATTGTATTTTTCGCGAAATAGAATGTTTACTACTGCGAAAAACTGATGGATAGTCGGTCGAAAGATCGGCTATTATTTTTTTGTTCCTTTGTGCCTGAGTTGGATTGGAACACTTAGAGAGGGCTTTTCAAGATAAGCCAGCCATTTAGAACCGTAGTCCTTTTCTAATAGCCATGTTTCATCTGACCCTGCGCCCCAAACTGCCACCAAACCGAGGCCATAAACATGATCAGTTATCGCAGCAGCGACAGTTGCATAAGTGCGACGTTTGAGTGGATTACCTCGAAAATAGGTATGAAACATTTGAACCCAAATGTGGATGCCACCCTCCTGAGAGAGTTTTTCGAGTTGTTCCAACGTCAAAGCTTCTTGCATATCTCTCACTCCTTTGCGATAAACAAAAAGCGCACTTCACCTACTTTCTTTGATAGAAAAGTAAGTGAAATGCGCTCTATGCACAAATCAATGCGAGGTGGTACTACTTCCTCGCTACTGTACTGCGATCGTATTTGGATCACTCTATAACTCCCGGCGGCCCGTTTGCCAGAATGACCCCGCATTCGTTCGATCAGACGACGGAGTTCCTATTTGTTCCTCTGCAATCATTAAGCCGCCCTGTCACGGTCCAAATCCTGATTGCCGAACATATGACAATCTGCTCAACAGTTGTAATAATATTATATTGCAATTTTCTATAATTGTCAATATTTGGAAGAACGTGTTGAATTGCGCAAGGAGCAACGGGAGTTAAAAAAGTCACAATCTATTATGTAATATATTTTTGTGTCTTTTGCACAAAATCAGATACACAAAGTCGTGCACATTTCCATCTTGTGAAGTATGGAAATAAATGGTAAAATAAAATTGCAAAACGAACGAAAGAGGTGAGAACCATGGTAACAGAAACGCATCCTACAATCGGCTGCAGCTGTGCCCGTGGGTTTTCTCGCCCTTTTGACGTAAAGCAAGCATAGTAATATCTAAACGCGCGGGGAGTTGTAGCCACTCTCCGCGCGTTTTTGGTTTCTGCAAACCAAAAACGCATCACTTTCAAAACTTGATTTTTAAGAAAGGAAATGTCGCATGAAAAAGAAACTTTGGCTACGTATTCTCTCGGTGCTCCTCAGTATCATTCTCTGCGTGCAGTTGGGCACCACCATCGTGTTTGCGGAAGAAGAACCGCAAATCGAACCTTCAACTTCAACCGAAACCGTTGAAGAAAACCCCATCATCTGCGAAGTAACAGAACTTCGCGATGCGACCACCAAATACTTTTTGCATGAAGATCATAAAACTGTCACGGCGGCGAGGTATCCTACCCCGGTTCATTATCAAAAGAATAATGAGTGGCAGGACATCGATAATACAATGATTGATGCCGATGCTTCAGCGAATGGTGAGCTCAAACCCACCACCGATCACTTTTATTTTCGTTTGGGCAAGAAGACAAAGGGACATATACTGACGATCGGAGAAGAAGACGAGCAAGTAAAATTCCAGTTGTTGGATGCTAACAATGTGGATGCCGTCAAATTGAACGAAGAAACATCAAGCGATGATCCACAAATGCTTGAAAATGTAACCTCATCTGTACTATATGAGAGCGTTTTCGACGGAGTAGATCTGCGCTTTGACATCGGCGGCGCTGCTATTAAAGATAATTTTATATTAGAAAATGCAGATGCAACCAATGTATTCAAATATAAGATCATTGCGGGCAAAAACACTCTTGTAAGCAATGAAGACGGAAGCATCTCCATTCTGACATCAGAGAATGAGGAGCTTTATCGCCTTACTGCACCCACAATGTATGATGCTGTGGGTGCACATAATGAAAACATCACTCAAACTATTACGGAGCATGGGAACAATTATATTCTCACCATAACGGCTGACAAAGAGTGGTTGGCGGCAAGTGAAAGAGAATATCCGGTTACTATTGATCCTATGGTGGACCTCTACACAAATTTCACGTCCGGAGTCGATTCGCTCATCGGCTTTCATAACAGATTGGGCGGCGATTTTTCGATTAATTATGACGTCGGTTATCTGTCAAAAATCTATAACGTTTATCTCAAGTTCAAGTTGCCGGTACTGGATCTTGATATGATAGGCGATCAGTTGTTGGTTACAAACGTTGCTGCTATTGGTACGGTTATTCAATATGCCGAGGTCAACGTGCCGATATATAATTACTTTGAAAGTGTACCAAATGCCGATATATACTTTTCGGCCCGCGAATTAACCCAAGATCTCGGAACATATGTCAATTCAACATATATCAATCCGACTTATCCCATATATAGCAATAACATAGAGGATTATTTCGTATTAACAACTTATTCTGATGACAGCCAATATTTGTCTGCTAATATTACCGATACTGTAAAGAATTGGTACAGTAATCCAAACTCAAACAACCTTGGTTTAGCAATGGTCGCCGATGTATATAATGACGATCATGCCAAGGATGCAATGATCTCATTGTTTTCTTCCGGCTCGCCGGTATTAAGGGTACAGTATGGAAGTATCGTAGGATTGGAAGACTATTATTCATATACCTCTGCGTCCATCGATGGATGTGGAACAGCGTATGTCAATAACGCTACCGGCGAGCTTTGCTATGCCTTTACTGATTATACATCCGCTAATAAGCTCAGCGGCGTAAACATCAGTCACGTATATAATGATTCTGTTGCGGTCAACGGTGTATATAATTATCACGACGTTTACGTTGGCACCGGATTTCAGCTGAGTATTCAAGAGAGCATGGAATATAGAGATCATATGGACGACTTTATCTATTATGATAGTGATGGCACCATGCATTTCTTCTCGGCGTATGACCATGATAATAATGAGGAAACTGACCCGATTTATGTGGATGAAAGTGGCTTGAATCGAACCGTTGATCTTGCAACGGATTTTAGTGTCACTATGACATATGAAGATGGAACACAAAAATATTTTAACCGCAGCGGTTATTTAACTCAGATCATAGATAAAAACGGCAATAAAGCTGTGATTGAATATTCATCGGGCTCTTTCACCGGTTCCTATGTTCCTGTCAAGATTTATGAATATTACAATAATAACGCAAATTATCGGACGACAACCTTAACGTGGGATGCAAATAATTATCTTACGAGAATTACCGGCCACGATGGTTCGTATGCAACATATTCTTATTCCGGTGAACAGTTGCAAAGCGTTACTTTTTCAAATTATCTGAATTATAATTCATCGAGCACAAGTGGCGTTGGAAATAGGCTCATACTCACTTTTTCATATGAAAACCTTGTTTTCAACGATGAAACAGTTACCCTGCTGACTCAAGTAAATGGAAACATTGATTGTGCGAACATAACAATTTATCGCGCGGACGGACTTCAGGTTTTCAGTATAGAAAGCTCACAAGGAGATGCAAGCAGCGGTACGCTTTATAAGCCGTCAGATTATCTCTTTGAATACGGCCGCGGAATTACCAGAGTTGATAAGCAGGGCACGGAATACTATGTAACTTATGTATTTGATTCCTTCGGCAGAGCGACGATTGCAAACGACATTTACGGCAATGCCGTAAGTTCCGGATATAACGATGATAACAAGCTCGAATTCCAATCGGATATGCAATCCATTACCGAAAATTACTATATTGGCGGAAATGCAGAAGAAAACTCCATTCTATCAGCAGCATCGACCTATAGCGGAGTTAGTATGGATTCTTCAAATGCGTATATGGGCGATGCTGCTTTGGCCCTTGCAACGGGTGGTAGCATTACACAACAGATTACTGTGCCGCAAAGTGGTAATTACTCCTTTGGCGCCTACGTTAAGACCGGTGGATCGGTTACGTTTTCGGTTGCCGGTGTAAGTGAGACGTTTTACGGTGACAGCACCTATGAAAACTATTTTATCAGTGCCTATCTCACCGGCGGCACCAACTATTCGTTCACCATTAGCAGTCAGGGAACTTCGTACATTGATAATATTCAAGTGTTACATGGATATAGCTCGGTGCCGTTTAACGTTTTGAAAAACGCTAATTTCAAGCAATCGTTGTCAAGCAGCAATTGGGATATATATCGTGGCTTTACAAACTATCCTTCGATCACTAATGGTACACTTAAAATCGAGGGAGATATCAAAACAGATAAACAATTGCGTCAAACAATTTATGTCCAAGGCAATGCGGGTGATACGATCGTATTCGGCGGCAGATTAAAGACCGACGTTATCCCCGAAAATGAGTTTCTTGGCTCCAACGTGACGCTTCGACTTGAAATTTTGGACGGCTCAAACGATCCGGTAGAATGTGAAGTGATTCCTGACTCTAAGGGGCTGTGGCAAGCTGTTATGGACAGCGCTACCGCAATCGCAAATTTCTCTGTTGTTGAATTATATCTCGTCTGCTCTCACACCTCCGGAACCGTATACTTTGACGATCTGTTTGTATACAAAAACGGTTGGGGTACTTCCTACGAATATGACGACAACGGCCATCTTTCAAGTATGACCAACAGTAAGGCAATTACCTCAAACACCGCATTTAATGCAAGTGGTGATCTGACATCAAGTACGGATGCGCTGGGCAAAGAAACAACCTATGAGTATGATAACAAACGTAATTACCTTCGGAGCATTGCAGAAGACGGCTTTAAGGCTGAAAGTTATCAATATGATTCCGCAGGAAACGTATTGGCGAGTTACACCGGTTCAAGTGATGCAGACGTATATACCCGTAATTCTTTAAATACTTATGATTACGGTCTGCTTCTGAAGAGCAGCAGAGATGCCGCCGGAAACGTTACAAATTATACTCATAATATGTTAACGTTAAACACGACTGCGGTTGAGGCGCCGAATGGCTCCGTTACGAATTATGGATATTATAACAATAACAGTACCGTTGAAAACGGACCGCTGAAATCGGTAGGTGTAGCCGGAGAAAACGGTTTCAATCTCAGCTCCGTTTCTTATAGTTATACTGACGGTGCCTTGTCGCAAATCAATCGCGGAAATATAATGTATTTCCTCTCGACAGATTACGGATTTTATGATGGCATCCAAGTGGCGGATGATTATTATGTTGCACCTGTCACTGATGCTACATCGGTCGGATCTCTTCAACTAAATAGAAACTATTACAACGAACTCGGCGAATTGATCAAAACGGTTTACGGTCAGGATTTCGACGATCTTGGAACTCAGGGCTACATCTACGATGACCTGGGGAGACTCACCTATTCGGAAATCGGCAAAAACTATGATACGCCGATCGCCAAGGCCTATTATTCGTATCAGCATAATAATCTGCTTTCCTCGGTACGTGAGCCTTCGCTGGGGTATACTACCCGATTCGTCTATGATGATCTTGGAAATATTACGCAAAGCAAATATCTCAACTCTTCCGGCACCGGCAATACACATACCTATGAATATGATGTGGGCGATCGTCTGACACAAAACAAAACAGTGCTGACGGAAAGCGTTGATTCAAGCAAAGTATCCAAAACGTTTAAAAACGTCTATGAATACAAAAACAACACCGATCTGCTTGAACGTCAGTTAAATCAAAACGCCACCTCTAACATTCTGCCTGAGATCAATTATTCGTATGATCTTCTTCACCGCCCCACAAATAACCGAATCGAAACCGTTAGCGGTGTTCCACTGACCAATCAGCTCTACAGTGCGTGGTCATATAAGGACGGCAGCACGGATGCTTCCGGTACGACCTTTGATATCTCGCAGTATCGCATTCGTGTTGCAGACGAAGACATCCAACCTACGGCTGACTACGTATACAACTACACTTATGACAGTATGGGCAATATCACAAGGATCAGCAATGCGGGCTATCGCAATTCAAGTGGCAGCAGCACCTTTGCATACGATGACCTGAACCAGCTGACAAGTGCATCGATCTATCGCGGTACCGGTTCCAACTACAACGAAAGTTTTACCTACGTAAACGAAGGTACGTCTTCCGCGCCAAATTATCACGGCAATATTGCCTCAGTTAATAAGAACGGCACGACCTATACCTATAATTATCAGTCCGGTATGGTCGAGGAAGAGCCGTGGCCCGATTTGATCACTCATATCACTTCTTCTAATGCTGACGAAGCGACCCGTTATTTCTCTTACGATAACATTGGTAATACCCTCAGCGACGGTAAGCATAATTTCACTTGGAATTCCCGTCTTTTGACCTCCGCCAGAACCAATTCTGTAACGTGGAATTATACATACAATATTGCCGGAAAACGTGTTGAAAAGCAAAGCGGAACTAATACCGTCAGTTATTTCTATGATGATAGCGGAAACCTGGAGTATGAGCTTCGCACAGACGGAAGTAATACCAATCTACTCTATTTCACCTACGGCAGAGACGGACTGGAATTTCTGACCTACGTGCAGGATTACGGCACAAGCAGCGAGACCACCCAAAAATATTGGTATATGAAGAATGCTCAGGGCGACATTATGGGTCTTGTAAAGATCCATGCCGACGGCAGCACCTCCATCGAGGCAGTCTACTACTATTCCTCCTTCGGCGAGCAAATCAGTACGGTGGATGCCTCCGGCAACGCCATAACAAGTACCTCGCATATTTCCCACATTAATCCCTTCCGTTACCGTGGATATTATTATGATACCGAAAGCAATCTGTACTACCTCGGTAGTCGCTACTATGATCCTGAAATTTGCAGATTTATTAGCACAGACGATCCCTCTGTCCTGACAGCAACACTCGATGGCATTACCGATAAAAACTTATTTGCCTACTGCGATAATAACCCCATTGTTCGAGCTGACGATGAAGGGGATTTTTGGAATGTAGTCATCGGTGCTGCGATAGGATCTATTGTAGGCGCAGCAAGTTCGGCAATAACTCAATTGCTTGAAAATCCAGAAGCATATAAAACTGGTGCTTTTTGGGGTAAATTGACAGTGGCAACTGTGGCTGGCGGAATCAGTGGTGGCTTGGCGGCAACGGGTATTGGAGCAGTCGGACAAATTGCATGGAATACTGCAATTGGTGCAGCCAGCAGTTTACTTGATGCCGCAATAGAAGGAGAAACAGATGTCGGAGATTACGCTCTAAGGACATTAGAAGGAGCAACATTTGGTGCGGTCTCTGGTTATTTGGGAGGTTCGGGAACTTGTTCAAAACACGTTGCAAATTCGTTTAGCAGAGCGCTAAAAAATCACAATTGGTCATATTATTTTACACAAACAAATACGCAATCTATAAGAGATGGGCTAAAAGCCATTCCGGGTATCCTTAAGAGCGTTATTCCAAATTCTCTCAAAACATATATTAAATATAATACGCGTCAGGAGAATCTATGATAGAAGTTTTTGCCAAAATTTTTTTCTGCTTTTTGATTGTTGTTGAATATCTAATTTTAGAATGTCAAGGACGAATGGTGTTTCTTTATTTGGGTTATCCAAGATGTCACCATCATGGAAAAAGCGGAAACAGAGCTAAGCACCATTATAAAACCCACTGGAATTGGATTCAAAGATATCTATGGGTTCCGATTCTGAAAGAAAAATACGAAGTAAAGTGGCGCATATTAGTAATTCTGTCGTATCTTCATTTTTTCATCACTATAGTGTGCTGTTGTTTTGCCATCAAATTCAAAACTGGCTATCTGCCATGGATCAACAATCTTGGCTTTTCGTTAATTTATTTTTGTGTAAGATTTATATATCAAGCCAATGTTGGAAGGAAGTTTTAGCCATAAGACATGGGACGGTTCTATGTCTTATGGATATTCCTGCTCCAACGGGGACTCCGGTTTATTCGATTGCGACACAAGGGGTCAAACCCCTTGTGTCGTGGTTCGAGCCCCAAAAACTATCAAGTTGCTTATTTGGAAACTATGCTATAAAAGAGCATACTCAAGCGGCGATACAAACGACATTAGAAACAAGCGTAAGTTCTGGCATAGAATCATACGAGAAAAATCTACAGCAAAGACCGACCAAAACAATTTATCCGAATACAGTTATCCGAGCAGCGAGGTGATAAAATGTCACTCCATACCAAGGAAATCATTATTAAAAGCCTACTTATTATATGCGGAGCATGCGCAACTTTGTTATGTCCTGTAGGCATAGTTCTTATGGTTATCATTGCCGAAGAATGGTTTTATATGCTTTTAAACTATTATACTCTCTTTTTAACAGGCTTAGGCGCACTCACATTGATTTTATATGGCATTTTTACAAGCACTATAAAGGATGGGTATCAAGCCAAAATTGCGGAATCGCAAAAACATAAAGTTGCATTTGCCAATTATCGGGAATTGACAACACATATCGAGTCTGTATTATCGGATGATGGCTTCGAAGTCCATATAGCGGAAGCAGAATCAGAGGTTGGCAGCATTTCGCTATACGTTCAACACGATGATCTTTCAACGATTTTTTTCTTTGTAACTGTCAGAATCCCAGAAATTACAAGCGATATCTGGGATGAATTGCAAACAAATATACACTCTAAGATAGAAGAATATTTTGGAACAGATTACATAACGGACAAGATCGAACTGATCGTATTGCTTTGTGTTGACTGCGTATCAACAGAATTTTATAAAACGATTAATAAAGTTGTGCACCAAAACATTAAATTCACATGGCTGCTTACTGGCATTTCCTTTGGCGGAAAAACGGCCTATATTGCCGAACAGCAGGGTGGATTTTCCTATGGAAAATATAAAAAATTGCGCAGTTATTTCATGAATGTTATGCAAATATCTACCGATAAGAAATGAGATAGAACAGAAGTGGATTCTATGCCCTATAACTAAAAAGTAAAAAAGCAACCCCATCCGAGCTGTTTAAATTCTTGGATGGGGTTAGTCTTTATGAAAAGAAACAACCTACAATTCAGCCTTTCAAGTGAATTGTAGGTTGTTGTGCTTTTGTATGAGATCTTGTATCAGTTGCTCTTCGAGTTTTGACTTTTCTGCGGTCATAGGTCCAATGCGTACTGAACATACTCGACCGCACAACCCTTGTGTTTCAGCGTTGACTTACTCCTTATGGCTTTAAGCCTCTTTTATCTAAATATTTTTGATAGTTCGGCTCGATGGGTTCTGATTTTTCAAAAATTAATGTAATTTCTTTTATTCGCCCATTATCTCGGTCAATTGTTTCCGGAATCCAGCCGACATAACGTTTTCCTTCTTCAGCACATTTGTCAATGATATCTTGGCAATTGTAAGAATCCATAAGATCTCCACAACGTACCGATCTTTTATATTCGTATTGCATAATACTACCCCCATTCTTTTTAAAAAGCAGCTGATACCATTTGCAGTTGCACAGCTGCTCGATCCTCTACAGATCCTCGTCGGTCAGATCAAACCTGTCCAACACCATTGACCCGGCCACTTTTTCATCAATACTTCCTTTATTCATCAACATTTCCACGCTAATGAAGTGATTGATTTTTTATCCAAAACTTTGCGCACTCCTATTTTTTATGTGTTAATTTTTTGGCCAAAAATTTCCTTCGAGGATTTTTTGCCGCTCTCTTTTTGCGTGTTCTACCAAAGACAATTTTATCAGACCCGCTATCATTTGTTAAACCAAATTTGACAAGTGGTGCACCTTTGGGGACGATGATGTATTCTATTGGCTTATTGATGCGAGAAAAACGAAATGTGTGAGGCTGATTTGATTTAAACTCATCCTCGTTGATAATAGTTGGGGTGTGGTGATTTTGCGTGTAATTTATTAAATAATCATTTTGCGGTTTTAATCCACAACACATGCTCGGCTTTCCTTTCCAGCAGAATGGACCTATTCTGTAGATTATCATAAATACTTACCCCCTTTATAAAACTAAAGCCAATAAAAGTATGGAAGTTCTAATAGTTGCCAAAAACATAATAAGCAACGAAACGTTAAAGGTAATTGCTCTTCTATCATTATTGCTCCGAATCGTTTTATACATGTTTTTCATAAAATTTGCGGCTTCAATAAATGCTATATTCTCATCGAATACTTCACGATGACTCTCGACAAAATTCTCAAATTTTGCCGGAGCAGGCATGGCTTTATATTTAAATCTCCATTGTGTAAGCAAATTAACAAAAAGACTGCTAAGGATGGTGAGCGATGCAATCAGCGAACCACCCCAAACGAAATATATCTTTCCAGAATCACTAAATTTGTTAACAAGCAACGGTAATACTGCAAATAGCGCTGTTATTAACAGCGTTTGTGCAACCAACAGGCGATTTGATGATTCAAAAATGGATTTTTCTCTTTCTCGCTCTAAATCAACGGATTTTTCAATATATTCAAGCGCAAATTCCTGAATATCTTCAAACTTTTTGTCCATAGCCCCCTCCGAGTTTTAGTAACTTCGTTAATGAATGAACCAGCTAATGTTATATTATACCGCATACAGTATAATCCAATTATGTCACATTTTCAAGAGTTTTGGAAATAAATGTAACATACATACAATGTGCTTCAAACTTTTCGCTTTTAAAAACATCGTTCTCCAATATATGTCTTGCGAAATTTGGTTGAAATTTCCATAAGTGTATGTTATAATATTTTTGTAAAATTTTATATAATCATGTTTGAAATACTAATAAACGGTATAAATACTATAATTATTTGATTTTTAATAACATGTTGAAGAATATTTGTTTTAAAATGAGGAAAAAATAGGATGCATGGTTCATATGTTGAATCATTTAAAGATTTATATCACGGAACTATCGAGTCGTTTGCGGCCAGTATAGTAGAGACGCAAACATTCATTCCAAGCAAAGAGGGCTGGTGCGGTCCGGGGGTTTATTTCTACGATAACAAATCAAAAGCTTGGTGGTCGGCTTGTAGAACGTGTAGATATGAAAAAGAAAAAGGCAATAATGACGCTATAGCTGATATCGTTATTGCTGACATCAAACCCTTAAAGAAAGAATTGATTTTAGATTTAAGGGCACCAAAAGACTTAGAAACCTTTGCAAATTTTGTTAACACGTTTTTGTCACAAAATAATTTCGAGTCCGAAGAAAACATAGATCCGCTGGAATGGCTTAAACAAAAAAGAGCTATGCTGTTAAGTTTTTATTGCCAAGAAAACAATATTCAACTTATTGTTGGATATTTTAAACAGCAAAGCCAAGGACCAATAGACGCTGTGGCTGATTTTGCAGATTCATGGCAGCTGGCAATAGGTATTGAAACTATATATTGTGCAAAAAGCACTGCAATTGTGCATAATATAAGAAGGAGGAGGTAATTTTAATGAGTACAATGTTTGAAAGATTTGCTAAAATGGCTCGTGAAGAATTTGGCGTTTCAGTTGTTAGAACCACAAATACAGAAACATCAACCTTTGAGTCATTGTTCGGTTTATCGGTCGAGAATGTGGCTCAATATGAATTGCCATATAGTATCCCGTCAGATCAATGTAGATATTATGAAGCTCCTGTATCAAACAACATGTTTGATTTGGAACTGCCAACGTCAAACTTTATTTCAGATAATCAAATTGCTTTTGCAGCGTAAGGTGAACTATGGATATTAACAAAATGAAATCAGATTTAAGAATGGAAAATTTTCACTTTGTGGAGTGCTCAGTTTCAAGAAGTGCAATCATTGAAAATGGTTCCCTTTCGTTTGACTTAAACAAAGAAATTAATGAATTAGAAAATGGCGATTATTCCGTTGTTTTGACACTTACCATTCATAAAGAAAACAATGATCTCAACGTTCGAGTCGTTGCCGCAGCAATGTTTTCTATGGATAGTGACGATGTAGAACTAATAAGATCTATTATGGAAACAAATACTGTTGCTATTATGTTTCCCTTTATTCGAAGCCAAGTTTCGTTGCTTACGACTCAGCCAGGAATGATACCCATTGTTCTCCCACCGATTAATACCGCCAAATTCAAATCAAATTAATTAACAAAAAGAGACCTTCCGTTCGGAAGGTCTCTTTTTGTCTTAAGTGGTTTTGATTTCAATCCAATGTCACATATATTGTATCACTTTTTGTGATAGGTACAATAAAACAAAGTCATTTCTGCACTTCACGTTTCTTGCGAGACGGATATTGTGCATCCTTTGGAATCAGCCAGCCTGAGCTTGTTTTGTATGCTCCCTTGATTCGTCCTTCGCTACACATTCTTTTCACGGTAGCACGACACTTCTCGTGTTTATCAGCAAACTCGGTAGCAGATATAAATTCAGAGTTGATCAAAACTCCCTTAAACACGGCTTCATCAAATACTACCAAACATCCCTTTTCGTCAACCATAGCCAACGTCGTGCCGGGATATTCGTTCATATCTGCGTTCACGGCACTCCAAAAGCCATCTTGTCCTTTAAATGCGGTCACTGACTTAAAAGAGGTCATCAGTCGATACAAAACCTCATTGGTTGCATTCATGATCGATCCGTTGGGACATAAAATCTTCATTGTTCCATTGTGTTTAATCAGTCGTAATTTCATATAAATTCTCCTTTATAATATACTGAGGTAACAAAAATGAAAAAAGCACATTTTAAATCGTTGTCAAGTGAAAGCGCGCAGCTTCTCAGCGCTTTGCAAAACGAGGTGACAAAAAAGCGACAACAAAATCAACGTGAGACTATTGCTTCCAATAGCCCCTACTCGCCTAAAATAAACGATAGGATTTCTTCTTATGAAGAACTATATCGTTACGCTTCTTTGGGTCTAAAAGAGGCAGAAGTCACAAGATTGTCCCTTGTCAGGGAGATCGACCCGAATCTATATGTTTCTGTTGAAGAGAGGACCAATCTGCAGCTTATGACAGAGGGCAGATCTCCTTATGCCTATGATGCCGAAGACGGTAGAATCGAACTACATCATATTGGACAGGGAGAGGACGCACCATTTGCCGAACTGACCGACGGAGAACATAGCATGTATGGTAACAGCAAAATCTTACACGATCTAAAGATAGACAGCTGGCGCCAATCGAAATCGGCACTTAGTGCTTTCTATAAAGAAAGAGAAATATATTGGCAAATGCGCGCCTCGGGCGATATTACATTCCTTCCGATGAAAGAAACAGAAACTCCGAAAAAGGATCCCACTTTTTCAGAAGACGAGCTCTCAAACGAAATATTGTATGCTATTGAATTACTGTTATCTGAATGCTCGTTAGAAGATTTGGGATTCATTGGAGATCTTGCATATAGCTATTCGTTGATAAAACGTATCGGTGTGACCTCAATTAGCGAATATAAAAATCACACGGCAATAAATAGTGGTGAAGCTATCTGCTGTACATATTGCGGTTCAAATGATTACGTTTCATACGGAAGCTACTTTGCGTCCGAAGAAACAGTCCAAAGATACAAGTGCAAAAATTGCGAAAAAACATTTACGCGTGTAAACAGATCCATTATATCCGGAAGCAATCTCACTTTCACGGACTGGATGAAACTTATTGATTGTTTATACAACGGATATTCCATACCTAAAACGGCTGTGGTTTGCGGCATGACCGAAAAAGCCGTTCAACATAATAGATATAAGCTATTTTATGCCCTCAAGTTATTGGATGACCAGGTTAAACTTGCGGGAAACATTGTGATTGACGAAACATATATCGACACGAGTTTTAAGGGCAATCACTCTTCTCTTAATTTTGAATTGCCGAGAAGAGCTCATAAACGCGGTCATGGAAGTCATCTTCCCGGAACGTCCAAAGATAAGGTGTGTATTGTTTGTGCCTTGGATGAAGACGGTAACTCGGTTGCACGAATAGCCGGCTGCGGTGGAGCCACTACGCTCGAACTGAATGAAGCTCTTAAAGGTAGTATTAATAAAAAAGATGTTTTTCGCATATATGCCGATAAAGAGAGTGCATTGACGGCATATGCTAAAATGAATGATCTGCCTATCAAGCAAGGACAACTGCTCAAAAAGCGCCGAAACAAAAAAGGACTTGGGCCCGAAGCTTATATCATTAATAATTACTTGCAAACCATGAACTCATACCATTCCAGACTCAAAGATTTTTTGCGAAGATTCTCGGGAACTTCAAGTAAATACCTCGCCGGCTATCTGTATCTGTTCTCTTGGAAAGAACGTAATAAGCACCGCGATATCGAAGAATCGTACACTGAACTATTGCAAGTAATGACTCAGCCGAACAGATACTTAACCATTGAAGAAATCACAAGTGGAAAGTATATGCCCGACCCTATTACCCTTCATAACCGTCGAAAAGCATCATTTCAGGATCTTGAACAAGCGCACAAGCGATATGCTATGTATGCTGCCGGTATGACGTATGCTCAAATCGCAAGAACAGAGGGTGTTTCGCGCCAAACTGTGTTTGAAATGATAAAGAAATATAAGACAACAGAGTTTGCGTACAAAACCATAAAAGAAAAACAAAAAGAAGAAGCTTTAGCGACACCACAACTCAAAAAGTATTATCACGATGCTAGCCCACTATTGGCAATATATGAAGACTGGAAACAATGGACAGGTTCACCCACTACTTTTGAAGATGCCATGATGAAAAAGTATAAGATTGCAAGGCAAACCGTAAAAAATCGTGTCGTAAAAGCCCGCAGACTGATGGCGCTGCGTGAAGAGTTTTATATACACGAAGAGCACGTATTTAAGGATCTAAAGGAAGTTTATACTGAAATCTATACGAGATTTCAAGAAGTGCAAAACGATGGCATACAGAACAAGAAGGAATGTTACGATCGGATAGCAAGCGAATCCGGTTATTCACCCAAAAACATATCGAAAATAATTCAATTGATGTCCCAGCCAAATCCCCATAAATACTTTGAGAAAAAAAGAAAACTTTCAAAGTTAGAGACCATTACCCGCGACAAGGCGTTGTTTATTGATTTCCTTAAATATCCGGGAACACGGGCCGAATTTTGCGTGTGGGCATCAAAAAAATATGGGCTGGCAACCAACTATATACATGAGATCATTACGGCTTGCATTATGGCGGACCCCAAACGAGGTCAAATTGTTTAATTTAGGCAACAGAAGGCAGTGCCGGCATGTCCAATATGGCTTTTGACGGCAAATAACTCTTTTGTTTTTTCAAAGATTCTTTCAGTTCTTCACTCAAATTGACGTTTGCTATTTTCTTATGGTTTTCTATCCAAATATAGAGATTTAAATAGTGATTAAGATATTTTGTTGCTACACCATTGTAGCTCTGAAGAAATTGACGAAATCTGTGATGAAGATTATTGACGTTTTGAATATGATAAACCCCTCGTACCTCCGGCGGACCTTTCTGCGAACGGGATTTAATATGAGCGCCCATCTGGACGAGCTCGATGGATTGTTCCTCGAAGTATTTCTTGAAATTGTTGGCTTTGTCGGTAATTACAAGGGATTCTGCAGCCAAACGGTCTTTAAAAGCATGAGAAAGCATTTCCTGTGTTGCCAGACCAACGCCTAAAACCTCACCATATGTATGCCCTTTTCTCTCGACAGCACACATAACACAAGCTCTGTGACCGATTTGAGCGTGATTATCACTACCTCGTTTAAAAGCAGCGCGAGGCATAACAAATTTCTTGCTGTTTTTATGATTGCCTTTGTAACTGATGGCAAAAAACATATCATCAGCTTCGACAATGCCACACATGGCGCGCGTATCTTGATCTTGCTGTAAAGCGCTCAAGATTTTATGACGCCAGAGAAACGCTGTGCGTATGCTGATATGGCACATTTTAGCGCTATGTTCTAGGGTAGAGCCCTGCAGTAACAATTTGATGTACTCTTCCCACTTGTCCTCGTGACAATGAGAATGAGAAACAACTGAAAAAGATGTACTTGTAAAAGTGGCGCCGCAAGAGTGACATTTATAGCGCTGCTTTCCGTTTTTGTCTTTGCCGAATTTAACAATCTGGGAACTATCACACTTTCTACATTTCGAAATAGATTCAACCGTTTGAACAGTATCTTTCCCAACGTTGCTCAACATCTTAAGAATCTTATTGGCAACGATCTTTAATTCGGCTTCGTTTAATTGTTCAACGACATTTACAAAGTTATTGAAATTGCGCATATCAGTCACCTCACAATTATATTATAGCCGATTGGCTACATTTTGTCAAGAGGCAAATGCATAATTATTCGTAAGTATCAATGGTTTGGGCGTTTTTTTGTCAATATCAACAATAATGTATAAAAGAGCCAAAAATTTATTGACAAACGATAAATTTTTGCTATACTGAAATCAGAGGAGGATGAATAAAAATGAAAGAGACCCATCGTTCGTTGATCCTTTCCCGTGCCATTACCATATTTTTATTGGTGCTGGTGGGAGCATGTCTTATATTTTTGCCGTCCATTATGGAGCACTACTTTCTCTATCGGCAGATGCCGATGAAGCTGTTGCCACCGCTGCTCATCTTCTGTTACATTTGCGCGGTGGTGGCGGTGGGAGCGCTGCTGTTTCTGTTATGGCTGCTCTGCCGCATTGCCGGAGGCTTTCTCTTTGACCGCAAGAACGTGGCGTTGCTCGGATGGCTGTCGCTGTGCTGTATTCTCATCAGCATCATCACCGCCGTGGCGGCTGTGTGGTATTTCCCCTGTGTTATCATTGCTTTTGCCGCGGGCTTTCTGTTTCTGATCCTGCGGGTGGTACGCAACGTCTTTGCCGCCGCCGTGGAGATCAAGACGGAAAACGATATGACGATATGAGGTGAGGCGATGATCAACGTTACGCTTGACGTGATGATGGCCAAGCGCAAGATCTCTCTGGGGGAGCTTGCCGAGCGCATCGGCATCACACAGGCCAACCTTTCCATTTTAAAGACCGGAAAGGCAAAGGCCATTCGTTTTTCCACGCTGGAAGCACTTTGTCGGGAGCTGAACTGTCAGCCCGGCGATATCATTAAATTTGATGAGGAGGAATCCAAATGAGTGAGAACTATTACCGTCCCGACACGTCGGCGCCGCCCACGGAGCCGACCCCCGCACCCGTGCAGGTAGCGGAGCCGGCAATGCAGGCACCGCCCGCAACGGAGATCCCCGTCACCCCGACGATGGTTCCCCCGCCGCCCGTTCCAAAGCCCGCGCGCGTTCCGCTGAGTGCGGGAGAGCAGGTGATGGCACTTTTGTTATTACTGGGCAGTATCATTTTCGTCGACTTTGCACTGTTCGGCGGATTTAATCTCGGTTACACCATCAGTATGTTTTTAAACGTGGCGCTTTACTTTGCCTTTGCAGGCAAGGGCAAGACCACCCTTTACGGCATCCTCTGCGTTACCACCGCCCTTGCGGGAAGCGTTGTATTTGCCGTTTACAATGACGGGCTGATCCTCTTCGGCATCTTCTGTCTCAACGTCATATTGCTCGCCGCCGCCATCAGCCAACGCTTCGGCGTACAGCATTACAACAGCGGCTCCTTCCGTGCCGCCGCTGACATTCTTTACACCGTCTTTGCCTGCCCCTTCCGTTACATCGGTCGCGCCATGGGCGCACTGTTCTGTCGCAGAGAGGGCAAAAAGAGAAACAGCGGCGTGCTCATCGGCGTGCTCTGTTCCTTGCCCGTACTGCTCATCGTCATTCCCCTGCTGGTGCGCGCAGACGAGGCCTTTGCCAAGATGTTCAGCTTCTTTACCGCCGATTTCTTCGTCCGACTGTTCTTTGCCGTGATCATCGGCACGGGGCTGTTTATCTTCTATTACGCCCACGCCTTCGGTATGCGCCGTGGTCTCTTTACCCGCCGTCCCGAAGCGCTGCAACCGAGAAAGGGACTGCCTACCCCTGCCCTTTCCGCATTCCTCGGATGTATTTCTCTGATCTACGTGCTGTATCTTATTTCTCAGATCACCTATTTCTTCGGTGCTTTCTGGGGAGAGATGCCCGCAGACTTCCTGCCTGCGGAATACGCCCGCAGAGGATTTTTTGAAATGGGCGTGATCTGTGTCATTAATCTGATGCTGGTATTTTTCGTGCTGCTCCTTTCTAAAAGAGAGGGCGGCAGAGTGCAGCCTTTACTGGGCGGTATCTGCGGATTTATCTCTTTGTTCTCCCTGCTCTTGATCGCCACCGCCATGGCAAAAATGTTCCTTTACGTCGACCGCTTCGGTCTGACCCGTATGCGCATTCAGACCTGCGCCTTTATGATCTTCCTTGCCGTCGTATTTATCGTGCTGATCTTCCGTCTTATGATCACGAAGCTCCCCTATATGAGACTTGTGATCTTAAGCGCCGCCGTCATCACCGTGGGGCTTGGCTTTATGGATATCGATGCCACCATCGCACGCCACAACGTCGAAGCTTATCAGAGCGGAGAGCTCTCCTCCATTGATCTCAACGAGCTGCGCGATCTGAACAACAGCGCTGTTCCTTACATCATGGAGCTGCTGGAGGATGAAGACCCCATCGTAAGCGAGGGTGCAAGACGCAATCTTGAGTATCGCTACAGCGATATAGTGGGATACGACGCAGAAGAATACGAGTTTGATATCCGCGACTTTAACTACACCGATTACAAGGCGTATCAGCTTCTGAAGGAAGTAATTCCTCCCGAAAATAAATAACTCCAAAACAAAGAAGCTCTCCGAAAGAGACACTTCATAAAGAAGTGGTCTCTCTCGGAGAGCATTTTTTATTGATCCTTCAGTTTGAGCATTTCCTCGGCGGCCTTGAGGATACCGACAATGCCCGTTTCAAAGGTGAGTCCCCCTTGGAAGAACACAAGATAGGGCTCCCGCATGGGGCCGTCGGCCGACAGTTCAATGGAGGCGCCGCCCACAAAGGAGCCTGCCGCCATAATAACGGGATCGGTGTAGCCCGGCATCGCCCAAGGCTCGGGGGTGACGTAGCTGTCCACGGGGGCGCCCGCCTGTATACCCTTACAGAAGGCGATCAGTCCTTCGGGAGTGCCGCAGGTGACGGTCTGAATGATATCCCCGCGGAAGCCGTCCACCGAAGGGTTTACCTCAAAGCCCATCTCCTCAAAGAGGGCGGCGGCGAAAATGGCGATCTTTTTCGCCTGCAGGACCACGTGGGGGGCCAAGAAAAAGCCCTGATAAAAGTCAATGAGGGTGTCAAGAGTAGCGCCGCTCTCCCGTCCTACCCCCGGCATGGTGGTGCGCTGAGCGCATTTTTCCACTGCCCACGCCTTACCCGCCAGGTACCCGCCGATCTTGGCAATGCCACCACCCGGATTTTTAATCAGGGAGCCTGCCATCAGATCCACACCGTAATAGGTAGGCTCGTGCTCCTCGGTAAATTCACCGTAGCAATTATCCACCATTACGTAGACCTCGGGGTCGATCTCCTTTACAAAAGCGGTGATCTTCCCGATTTCTGCGGCGGAGAGAGTGGGTCGATCCTGATAGCCCTTTGATTTTTGGATATAGACCATACGGACGCCTGCGCGTACCTTTTCTCCAATGGTATCATAGTCAATGATACCACCCTCAAGAAAGTCCACCTGATCGTATTTGATGCCAAAGTCCATCAAGGATCCGTCACCGCCCGGCTCAATACCGATGACGGTGTCCAGCGTGTCGTAGGGCTTGCCTGCTACCGAGAGCATCACGTCACCGGGACGGAGCAGGGCAAAGAGACCGATGGTCAGCGCATGAGTGCCCGAAATGATATGAGGGCGCACCAGTGCATCCTCTGCCTCCAGCGCTCTGGCGTACACGCGGTCCAGCGCATCTCTGCCCGCATCGTCGTAGCCGTATCCCGTACTGCCCTGCAGGTGACTTGCGCGAATGCGCTCCTGTTGAAAGGCCTCCAGTACACGCTCGGCGGTTATAAAGGAAATGCGCTGTGCCTCGGCAAATGCGTCGGCACAGCGTGATAAAGCTTGTTCTCTGAGTGTTAAAAGTCGGTTTGAAAATTCCATTCTATTCTCCAAGTATTCTCATAAAATCAGCGGCATTTTGAGTTACGTCACCGCGATAGACGGCGCTGCCCGCCACAATGACGTTAATGCCCGCCTCCAGACAGCGGCGCACGTTTTTAAGATTGACACCGCCGTCCACCTCAATATGGAAATCCTTTCCCGTACGCTTTTTATATTGAACGAGAAACCTTGCCTTTTCCAGCTGATCCTCCATAAAGGCCTGCCCGCCGAAACCGGGCTCCACGGTCATGATCAGCACCATATCCACACGGTCAAGATAGGGCTCCACCGCCTCGACGGGGGTGCCCGGTTTTAAGGTGATGCCCACCTTTTTGCCTGCGGCGTGAACACGGTCGATGATCTCCCCTGCCGCCTCTGTGCTCTCGATATGAAAGGTGATAAAATCACTGCCTGCGGCGATAAAATCATCTATATAGCGCTCGGGCTTTTCGATCATCAGGTGCACGTCAAAGACCAGCTCGCTGTACTTGCGCAGACTTTTAACGATGGGGGCGCCCAGTGTGATATTAGGAACGAAATGCCCGTCCATTACGTCGATATGAAGCCATTTTGCGCCGCCGTGGGCAACCAGATCCGCCGCCTCCGCCAGATGCGCAAAATCAGCAGAAAGGATAGAGGGGGATAAAACGTTCATTACTTAGTCTCCATTAATAGATCGTTGATATAGCGTTTGCCCGCCAATGCATCGTAGCTGAGCATGGTATGGGCGTGAATGAGCTCCTGCGCCTTGGCATCGAGTTCCCCGATGATACTGCTGAGCACCTCACCGTTGGCATCGGTCTTTTGCGTGGAGTAGACCTCCCCTGCCGCGTCCATTGTGATAAAGCGGTTATAGGTGGGCACCGTCTCATGGAAGGCGGAAATCAGATTCCAGTATCCGTTACTCGGCGCGTCGATATAGTCCAGCAGGAGCGAGGGTAACATATAGCTTGAATAATGTCCCACCGTCTCGGGCTCCTTGTCAAGGTAATTTGAGAAGATCACAAAGGGAGTGCGGTACATATTGTACTGATCCTCGGTCGTCCAGTTGCTGGACCAGCCGGTGGAGATATAGCCTGCGCTCTCCAGCACCGTATGGCGGTCGTTGAGAGTGGGCAGATGGTCGCCGAAATAGAGCACCACCGTGGGCTTCTCCCGCTTTTGAACGTACTCGTAGAGATCCCCCAGTGCATCGTCGGCAAAATTGGCGCTCTTACAGTAGTTATTTGCAATGGAGGTCTCCTTTTCATCCCAGTTTTCGTGGGTGATGACCTCATCGTAGGTCTCGTATTTATTGGTAAAGCCGCCGTGATTTTCCATGGAAATGGCAAAGATAAACTTGCTCTTGTCGGGATCCTCCTCCAGCTGTGCCTCGATCTGCTCCACGAAATAGGAGTCCACGATAAACTCTCTTGCATTGTCGCCGATGACGGGATCTACCATACTCTCCTGTCCGATAAACTCGTCAAAGCCCATCTTACCGTAGCAGGTGTTTCTGGAGTAAAAGCCCTCTTTATAGGAGTGCACGCCCACCGTCTTATACCCAAGCTCTTTAAAGTAATTGGGAAGACCGTAGACCTGCTCTGTGGACTTTGGAACGTAGGTATTATAAGGGATCAGACCCTCCTTCATATCCACCAGATTGATGCCCGTAAGCACCTCAAATTCACTTCTGACGGTGCCGCCGCCGACACCGCTGGCCTGCATCATAGTACCCGAGAGATAATCCTTTTCGATCTTATGAAGGTTTTCAAGAGGATCGATGGTGAGGTTGACACCCTCCACCTCGGTAATGTCAAACATACTCTCGGCAAGATAGACGATAACGTCGGGATTTTCAAACTCACCGTCGTTATCCGTGTCAGCGGTATAGGAGCTGATCAGATCCTTGATATATTTCTCATTATAACCCTCGGGCGGCGCCACATAGCCCTCGATATTAATAAGGAAGCCGCCCATAAAGCCGTGATTGTCATAGATGACCTTCTGGGTGTACTGACGGCTCATCAGAATGCTGTCCCCCAGAAAGATAAAGTCCTTCACGCTCGGGATCACCACCGTGATACCCACGAATGCGGCGCAAAGGAGTCCCAATACGGGGCGCAGCCAATAGTTTTTAAAGCTCTTTTGCTGACCGATAAAGAGGATAACGATGACGGCAATGAGGGTCAGAGAGCTCATCACCAGTTCCTTGGTAAAGGGCAGGCTGCCCGCGGCAAAGCCCGTCAGATCCCCGAGATTGCCTGCAAAGGCCATATCGGTGGGCAGGAAGGGTTCACCGTTGATGCCCATTTTGGCAACATTGATATAGCTCATGATCATCGTGACCACGCTCATCAGCGCCGCAGAGATCCAATATCTGCGCCAAATGACGTTCATGAGCCAAAAGACGGCGGTGAGCAGTGCCACCATAAAGAACATCATATAGTAGTGGCTCACAAAGAAAAACTTCAAGGTCTTGCTCAGATCGCCGAAGCTGAGCCACTCAATACAAAAATACAAAATAAACGGAAAAAGCACCACCAATGCGTGGGACAGTCCCCTTGCCACCTCTCTGAGTGAGGTGGCATATACCAACCATACAAGGCCGATCAGCTCCGCCACCATCAGCAGTACGGGTACCCACAGATTGTGGTCCGGACCGATGCTGTATTTTGCCGCAACCTCTGCATTGACACACAGCAGTGCCGCCAGCGGGATCAGGCAAAGGATCACCGTCATGATCGGCTTGAAGTATTTATGTTGTTGTAAAGCTTTGATCTTCCCTATCATTCTCTTTCCTCAAACTCCTTTGCCTCAATGCCTTGTTCCTTAAGGATCTCACACAGATGCTCCGTAAGAGCGGTTTTCCCGCGAGGATAGCCGCTGACGTAGACCTCCACCCCACCGTCGGTGGTCTCGGAGATCCAGGTTGCCGCTTTACTGACCGTACTGTCGATGCCGCCCAGCAGAAACATATATTCCGCCGCCACGGGCTTTGCCTCGTCCGTCATGGGGTTGGCGCTGACACAGTAGCCGAATATCGAATAATTCAGTTCCACGGTGTATTGCTGATTCTTGGCATCGGTGACCAGCACCGACTGGGTCTTCAGCGTCAGCACCATCAAAAGAGCGCCCGCAATGATCAAAAGCAAAATACTGTGATCACGGATCCAGCCTATAAAATTTTTCTTTTCGTTTGTTTGAGTCTTTTTCATATCACTTACACAATGGCGTCTGCCTTATAACCCATATCCTTCACGAGCCAGATGATCTCGTCACGACGGTCGTTGGTGTTATAAATATAGCCCTTTACTTTAAATTTAAACGTTTCCTGATCGCCGTGGTAGTAAACCCATTGATCGGCGATATACTGAATGGAGGAATCCATATCCATCAAGAGTACCTGACGGGAAAGATCCTTTGCTGTCTGCACGCTTTTCTCCTGCAGATGGCTTACCCCAACGCAGTAGCCGTAAATACTGTAATCAAGACGCACGTACTCATAGCTGTCCGCCCCGACGTACTGCATCTGCACGCTTCTGCCGCGGATAAAAAACGAGCTGACAAAGATCACGGCCAGCACCGTAAAAAACACCCAATGCTTTTTGATAAAGGCGCCTGCCTTTTCCAAAAATCCTTTCTTCATTTTCTGCTCCTTTATAATATATTAAATGACAAACGGACATTCTTAAACATTATAATTATATATTACCTCCCTCTCTTTTGCAAGAGGGTGTGATAAAAATCGGCAGAATTTACAAATTCTTTATCTTTTTTAAAAAAACTTCGGTTTGCTATTTATTTTACCAAATAATTGTTATATAATAAAAATGTTAAAATACAAAACGGGAGTTTTTTTATGAGTTATATTAATCAGTATTCCGATATTTTTAAAAATGCAAAGCATATTCATTTTACGGGCATCGGCGGTGTTTCCATGTCGGCGCTGGCCATGATCGCCAAAAGTCAGGGCAAAAAGGTCACGGGCTCCGATATTTCCGAGTCGGATTCCGTACTCTCCCTGCGCGCCCACGGTATTACCGTGACGGTGGGTCATCATGCGGACAACGCCATCGGGTGCGATCTGTTGGTCTACACCGCCGCCGTCAAGGACAACAATCCCGAGCTGGTCTTTGTTAAAACAAACAATATCCCCCACTGCGAGCGCGCGGTGCTTTTGGGTCTTCTGATGGCCCAGTATCCCCATTCGGTAGCGGTCAGCGGCACCCACGGTAAGACCACCACCACCTCCATGCTCTCCTCCGTCTTTATGAGCGCCAAGGCGGATCCCACGGTGCTGGTGGGCGCCAACCTCTCCCTCATCGGCGGCAATTATCGCATCGGCGGATCGAGCTACAGCGTGTACGAAGCCTGCGAGTACTGCAATTCCTTCCACAATTTCTTCCCCGATGCCGCCATCGTTTTAAACGTGGATGCCGACCATCTGGACTTTTTCAAGGATCTTGAGGATATTCAGAGATCCTTCATAAAATTCACCCATAATATCAACAAGGACGGTGTGCTCATCATCAACGGCGACGATAAAAACTGCCGCATTGTGATGGAAAGCTCTCCCGTGAAGGTCATCTCCTTCGGTCTGGGAGAGAGCAACGACATCTCCGCCGCCGATCTGTCCTTCAGCGGTGCGCTGGCCTCCTTTACCGCCCTGCAAAACGGCAAGGAGCTCGGCAGAGTGCACATGAACGTGGGCGGCAGGCACAACGTGCTCAACGCCCTTTCCGTCATTGCGGCGGGGCTTTACTACGGTTTATCCTTTGAAGATATTGCCGACGGCATTGCCGCCTTCGGCGGTGCCGACAGAAGATTTCAGATCAAGGGCAAGGTGAAGGGCGCCGTGATCGTCGACGACTATGCCCATCATCCCACCGAGATCAGCGCCACCATCGCCTCTGCCAAGGCGGCGGGCTACGCCCCCGTCACCGTTATTTTCCAGCCCCACACCTTTACAAGGACCAAGGCGCTGATGGAGGAATTTGCCGCCAGTCTGTCGAAAGCGGATAAGGTGATCGTCACCGACATTTTCAGCGCCCGTGAGATCAACACCATCGGCGTTAAGATCACGGATCTGAGAGACAGGATCGAGGGCAGTGAGTACATCAGCGACTTTACCGCCATTGCCCGCTACATCACCGACAAGGCGGCGGACAAGGGTTGTTTCATTCTGATGGGAGCGGGCAACGTCAATCAGATCGCCACCCTGCTGGATATGGAGTAGAGCAATGTTCCTTAGTAATATGTGGACTGCCTTCAATCAGGTGGCCATTCTGATCCTTTTGGCGCTGGTGGGCTTTTGCACCCACAAGTTCGGGCTGTTTACCGAAAAGACCTCAAAGCTGTGCAACGGCTTGCTGTTCTATATCGTCACCCCCAGTGTGATCGCCCATTCCTTTTTAAAGCTGGAGCGCTCGGCGGACACGCTGAAGCTGCTGTTATGGACGATGCTGGGCAGCGCCCTCTTTCATATCGGCGCCATTGTTCTGACGCGATTTTTGTTCAACAGATCCCCCCACGCCGCCGTGTACAAGTTTGCCTCCATGTACGGCAACGTCGGCTACATGGGCGTACCGCTGTCTCAGGCGGTATTGGGGAGCACGGGCGTATTTATCTGCTCGGTAGTGATGTTTGTATTCAATCTTTGTTGCTTCACCCACGGCGCCACCGTGATGGATCGCGCAAAGCAAGGAAAGATCAATCTCTTTAAGCTCTTTGTCAATCCCGGCACCATCGGACTTGCGATGGGGTTACCGTTATTTTTATTCGACGTAACCCTGCCGAGCATTCTGTACGAGCCGCTCAATCATCTTGCAAACCTCAACGCGCCCCTTGCCATGCTGATGCTGGGCACTTATCTTGCCGCCACCGATCTTGGCAAGATCTTTAAGATCCCCGAAAACTATTTTGCGCTTCTCATCAAGCTCATCGTACTGCCCGCCGCCACCGTCGGCGTGTGTTACCTGTGCGGGGTACGGGGCGAGCTTTTGGTGGGGCTGACGCTGATGTCCTGTGTGCCCACCGCCAGCAACACCGTAATGTTTTCCGCTCAATACGGGCAGGATACGGGCAGGGCGAGCATGACCATCGCCTTCTCAAGCATTGCCTCCATCTTTACAATGCCCGTATGGATCGCGCTGGCGCAATCCTTATAGAGTTTTGAACAGTAAAAAAGAGTACCTTCACGAGGCACACTTCATAAGGAAGTGTGCCTCAACTAAGTTTGCCCTTGCGGGCAAGTGAAGTGATCTTCGATCGTGAAGTTGTCCTACGGACAGTGAAGTTTCGCCTTCGGCGAAGTGGGCAAACTTAACTTCACTTGGACTAAAAGTCCATACTTCACTGCGAGTAAAACGAGCAACTTCACTTTTGCGTAAGCAAAAACTTCACGTAACGAGCCGAAAAATAAAACGTTTGTTTTTT
>SVRY01000070.1 GCA_015064585.1 Oscillospiraceae bacterium | reverse complement strand
CTGCACCAAGCAGGTGGTAAATATGTTCTATGAACAGGTTCTGTCTTCTGACAAGGTAGATGAAGAAAAGGAAATCATCGCGCGCGAAACCCGATGCATCGTAGACAAGTGCTTCGAACTGGGTAATGGCGATATTGCTGTCGGCGTTTGCCGCGGTGTAGAAGCCGGTGTTTTGGATGTTCCTTTTGCTCCCTGCCGCTACAATGCAGGTTTGATGCTGCCTTGTCGCGATAATAATGGTGCTATCCGTATTCTGAATCCCGGTCACCTGCCCTTTGACAAGGAAATTTTGGATTTCCACAGAGCCAAGATCGAAGAACGTGCCGTTGCAGAAGGACGCGAACCATCTTTCCAGATGGTAGTGGATGACGTTTATGCGATTGGTAAGGGTCGTCTTGTAGGTCGTCCCAAATATTGATTTGATAATAGATAATAGGAGTGTAAAGTAGCATGAAAATTACAAATGTTGTTTGCTCTGCCGGCCGTACCGGCTTCTACTTCGATGACCAGCGCGCCATTAAAAAGGGTGCCGGTCACGACGGTGTATTCTATATTGGCGAGCCTGTAACCGATGGCTTCCGTTCCATTCGTCAAGCAGGCGAATCTATCTCGGTTATGATCGTTCTGGAAGATGGTCAGGTTGCTTACGGCGACTGCGCAGCTGTTCAGTATTCCGGTGCGGGTGGACGTGATCCTCTGTTCTTGGCTGAAGATTTCATTCCCGTGATTGAAAACTACATCAAGCCCGAACTGATTGGTAAGGAAGCAAACGATTTCCGCGGTCTGTGCAAGATGATGGAAGCCATTGAAGTAGACGGAAAGCGTCTGCACACTGCGATCCGTTACGGTGTATCCCAGGCGCTTCTGGATGCTGTTGCGAAGGCAAGCGGCAGAATGATGTGTGAAGTTGTGGCGGATGAATACGGTTGCAGCGTTTCAGAAACTCCCGTTCCGATTTTCACTCAGTCGGGGGATGCTCGTTACGACAATGCCGACAAGATGATCATCAAGGGCGCACAGGTGTTGCCTCATGCTTTGATCAACAATGTAGAAACCAAGCTGGGTAAAGACGGTCAGCTTTTGGCTGATTACGTTGCATGGCTGCGTGATCGTATTTTGGCATACCGCAGCGACGAAAGCTACGCTCCCGTTATGCATATTGACGTATACGGTACCATCGGTGCAGTGTTTGGAAACAACAACTACACCGCGATGGCTGACTATATTCAGAAGCTGGAAGAAATTGCAAAGCCCTTTAAGTTGCGCATAGAAGGTCCGATGGACTGCGACTGCGACAGAGAAACCCAGATGGTAGCGCTGGCAGGACTGACTGCAGAGCTGGACAAGCGCGGAGCTACTGTTGAGCTGGTGGCAGACGAATGGTGCAACACTCTGGAAGACATCAAGCTGTTTGCTGACAACAAGGCAGGACACATGGTTCAGATCAAGACTCCCGACCTTGGCGGTATCAACAATACCATTGAAGCAGTTCTGTACTGCAAGGAAAAGGGCATTGGCGCATATCAGGGCGGTACTTGTAACGAAACTGACCGTTCCGCACAGGTTTGCGTACACTGCGCAATGGCAACGCAGCCTGCCCAAATTCTGGCGAAGCCCGGTATGGGTGTGGATGAAGGTTTCATGATCGTATATAACGAAATGAACCGTATCATGGCAATGCGCAAGGCAAAAGCTGCTAAGTAATTGTAAACTAAATCATAAAGGGCTGTCTCAAATGCAAAAATAAAAGCATTTGAGACAGCCTCTTTTCGTGTTTTTAGGTGTAACACAATCCAATTTCACCATTATACCTTTTTTGAATTATATGGACTTGAACCTGCAACTTTTTCGCATATTTGAGAAAATTCCGCTTTTCTGATATAATAAAGACAGAAGGCAAGCGGCGATTTAAATATGAAAACCAGAATTATAATAGTGATAATGCAAATTCGTTATTTTACAAATTGACGTAAATGTCTGTGATTGTCTTTGCATATTCGTATTGTAAAAAGAATTGTTTTATGATATACTGTATTATATAATACTTCAAACGAAAGGGATCGATATGAACCAACGAGATTTGAACATATCCGAAGCACTGGGCGCTTATTTTGCAAAGGTGCCGTCCTACTGTGAGCCATACGGAAACGGCTATATAAATGATACATTCCTTGTAATTTCCGATAAAAGATATATTTTGCAAAGAATCAACACCTCGATATTTACGCGTCCTGTGGAGCTGATGGAAAATATTTTGGGCGTGACCGAGCATATTCGAAACAAGGTATGCCAAGTAGGAGGGGATGTGTCTCGTTGTACGCTGGTTGTTCTGCCTACGATAGAAGGGGAAAACTATTTTTGCGACAGCAGTGATCACTATTGGAGACTGTACGAGTTTACCGAGGGAACGGTGACTTTGGAACAGGTGGAGAATGTCGATCAGTTTTACAAATGCGGGAAAGCTTTCGGCTATTTTCAACAGATGCTTGCTGACTATCCTGCGAATACTTTGCATGAACCGATAGCTAATCTGCACAACACACCGTGGCGGTATGAGAATCTTATGCGTGCTGTCGACAATGATGTGTGCGGAAGACTGTCCGAAGCTATGAAAGAGGTGCAGTTTGCCAAAGACAGAGAAGCTTTTTGCAGTATTCTGGAAGAGTCGCACAGGGAAGGGAAGCTTCCTTTACACGTGACACACAATGACACCAAGCTCAACAACATTTTGTTTGATGAAATTACCGGCGAGCCGGTTTGTGCCATTGATCTTGATACGGTAATGCCGGGATATGCAATAACCGATTTTGGAGATTCTATTCGCTCAGGTGCCAACACTGCGGGGGATAGCGAAACCGATCTTTCCAAGGTGAAGTTGGATTTGGAGCTGTTCGGTGCTTATGCCAAGGGATTTTTAGAAGGGTGTAACGGCAGTTTGAATGAGACTGAAATAGAATTGTTACCTGTTTCCGCCATGCTGATAACCCTTGAGTGCGGAATGCGTTTTTTGACCGACTATCTGGAAGGAGACACCTATTTTAAAATTCATTATCCCGACCATAATCTGCATCGTGCGCGCAATCAATTTGCGCTATTGCAGGATATGGAAAGTAAATTGGATCAAATGAAAGCAATGATTGATGATTTGAAATGAATTCGGAATGCAGCCTGCACACATTACAGGCTGCATTTTTTGCTGTCAAATCATAGGAAGCTTTGTGTATGCCGGCTTTGGCATGTCAGCTTTTCATTAAAAGCAGTTCAATTTCTCTGTGGCAATGGGCAAAGCCGAAAGCTGATTGCTTTTGGTGCAGCGAAAAGCATTTCTGTGATTTTCATAAACCGACAGAAAAATCTCCACAAGAGCAAGATGTGGCTAATAATTATCATTATTTGTCTTTCATTATATCATTTTTTGGCTTATAATACAAGTAGGAACCCCAAAATGTTCAAACTATACAATTCAGGAGGGAAATCACCATGTCAGACAAAGTGCTCAGCCAATTCAAACAGACCGTAAAGGAAGAGGAAAAGGCAATCGGAAAAAAGTTGAAGATCGGTATTATCGGTACAGGCTGGATTGCCGAATCGCATGTGGAATGCTATAAACAAATGAAAGACGTTGAGATCGTCGCAGGTGCTGATCTTATTCCCGGTAAAGCGGAGCGTTTCTTTGCCCGTTATGGCGTGGAAGGCGTGCGTTGCTATCCCAGCCACAAAGAAATGCTGGACAATGAAGAGTTGGATGCTGTTTCTATTTGTACATACAATCGTCAACACGCGATACCTACCATTTATGCGCTGGAAAAGGGCGTAAATGTACTGTTGGAAAAGCCTATGTGCGTGACTACCGAAGAAGCGGTGGAGATTATGCGCGCCGAAAAGCGCAGCGGGAAGATTCTTTCGGTGGGCTTCCAACCGCGTATGGATAACAATATGAAAATGATCAAGAAGATCGTGGAAAGCGGAGAACTGGGCAAGATCTACTATATTCAGACTGGTGGCGGCAGAAGAAGAGGTATACCTAACAGCACCTTTATCGAAGATAAGACAGCAGGTATTGGCGCAATGGGTGATATCGGATGCTATTCACTGGATATGGTACTCAATGCCATCGGATATCCCAAGCCTTTAACTGCAACAGGTTACATTTCCAATTATTTCGGCACCAATCCGCTTTATAATAATCCGGCGGATGCAAAACGATTTGACGTGGAAGACTTTGCAGCAGCATTTGTACGTTTGGAAGGGGATATTGTGCTCGATTTCCGTATTTCTTGGGCAATGCATTTGGATACACCCGGCGACACTGTGATTTTGGGTACAAAGGGCGCACTGCGCATTCCGAGCACCGAATGCTGGAATGGTTCGGTGGGCGGTCCCATGACCCTTTATCACGATGTGGCAGGCAAACAGGTACAGACCGAAATTCCGCTTTGTCCGCCTGTTTCAAAAGGACTGTTCTATCACAAGATTCGTTCTTTCCTGGATGCCATTCAAAATGGAACAGAGGCGCCGATTCCTACCAGCGAAATTCTCTATAATCAAGCGATCATCGATGCTATTGTTCAATCGGCACGGATTGGAAAAGAAATTGAGATAGAGATTCCCGAGATTTGAAAGAATAAATTTCGTTTAGAAAAACAGCCGAGTTTGGAAATAAACTCGGCTGTTTTGGGCAAATATAGACATGATTTTAAGGGGATAAATCGTTTTGGAATAACCGATCGATGGTCACCGAAAACAGATTTGCGATTTGAGGCAGCAAGGTGAGGTCGGGATAGGAACGCCCCTGCTCCCATTTGGAGACCGCTTGGATACTGACCTGTAATTCAAATGCCAATGCCCGTTGTGTTAATCCCGCTTTGATGCGTAATTTTTTGATGTTTTTGCCAATTGGCGGGTTCATAAAATGTGCGTTTACCTCCGTTTGAAATTTGGGGTGTCGCACGTTTTGACATGGCAAGAGCGGAGTACCTTTTGGGGGTGCTCCGCCTTGCTATTACTCGCTTGTATGGATGTCAATGAGGATCAAAGACAGCCGTTCGGGGCGAGCAATACGACACCTGCAAAGCGCAGTGTGCAAAAAATCATATCGTGCCCCTCCTTTCGTTTGTAATTTTTGTATCCGTATTGCCTGCAGTACATTTCGGTTACGGCTATATTTTACCACGGGTAAGAGCTCCTGTCAAGTGGATAAAGGTCAACTGTTGGTAACAGAGGAAATTACAGCATGATAAAGAAAAAAGACCGCCCCATTGCGGGACGGTCCGGAAAACAGAGGGATTATTCTTGTACGATCATACCGTAATCATTCTCGTTGCGGCGATAAACCACGCAAACCTTGCCGCTTTCTTGATCGGTAAAGACAAAGAAACTGTGGTTTAGCAGATTCATTTGCAGAATGGCTTCCTCAGAAGACATTGGCTTTAGGGAGAAGGTTTTGACACGGGTGATCTGTTCGGTATCTTCGTCCTCGTGTGTTTCGGGCTCTTCCGTTTCTTTTACAAAAGCGCCGCCGCGCAATTTCTTTTCAAGACGCGTTTTGTTCTTGCGGATCTGACGTAGGGTGGCTTCAATTGCTTCATCCAAGGCGGTGAGCAGGCTGTCCCCTTGCTTTTCGGAACGGTAGATGATTCCTCCGGAGTTAATGGTCATTTCCACGCTATCCAAATTGCGTTTACTGGAAATCTTCAAAACTACCTCGGTGTCGTCGGGGAAGAAACGGTCAAACTTAGACAGTTTCTTTTCAGCTGCCGGATAGAAGCTGGTTGGTACACGCATTTGTTGTGCTCGAATTGTAGTTTTCACTCGGATCCCGCCTTTCGGTTTCTATTTTCGGAATAAAATACAATAGGATTATTCCTTATCCATATTATATCATAAAGTTTGTTAAAAATAAATAGGTAAATTGCATAAAATTTAGTGCTCTCTGTAGGATATAACAACGAAGAATGGAATGGTGCGGTGAAAAATTTTTGAAATTTTACAGATAGCCTGTCTTGTTCACAATTTGTTCATAATCACTTGCTATACTGTAAAAAAGATTATATGGAGGGTTAATTATGAAGAAAATAAAATGGATGTCTGTGCTTTGCGCATTGCTGTGTGTGGCAACATTGGCAAGTGCTTGCGGATCTGATAAGAAGAAAAACGAAGATGGCAACAAAGATCAAAACAATCAGCAAAGCCAAGGCGGAGAGGACAAACCCGGTAATAATGGTACCGATAATGAAGATGATACGGGAATCAATATAGAAGACAGTCTGCTGATCCAATTGAATGATGACAAGACCGACGTTGGTACAAGCGGCGCGACCTATGCGGACGGTGTTTTGCGCATTACCAAAGGCGGCGTGTATCGCTTGAAAGGCACCTTGACCAACGG
>SVRY01000018.1 GCA_015064585.1 Oscillospiraceae bacterium | reverse complement strand
GACAGTACAGGGGCAGTGCGTGAAAAGGATCTGACCCTTTCCCAAGGGCAGATGGGAAATGCAAGTGTGATGGCAACCGGGGTAAATACCGAAGCATATACTATTACTGCCACCAACACCCCCATGACCTTCCCGGGGGAGCTGACCCACGGTGTACACTTTACCTACGGTGACTATATCATCACCCTGCGCCCCGAAACGGTGAATCCATCCACCAAGGCTTTGCAGGCAGAAGGCAAGGTACTGTATCGGAATGCCTTTGGCAGTACTGCCCACCTCATGTATACCCCGCAGCTAAACGGACTCAAAGAAGATATCGTGCTGACAAGATACAGCACGCAAAACAGCTTTACCTTTATCTTAAATACCGACGGACTGATTCCCGCATCCGATGCCGGCGGCTACTATCTGTATGACGGTACAGACGAAGAGGCAAAGCTGCGCTTAGGGCAGGTCATTTCCTACGACGCAAACGGCGATTTTTCCATCGGAGAAATGACCGTCACCCACCAAAGCGGCAATACCTATACAGTCACCCTCACGGTCGATCTCGACTTTTTGGAAAATGCATTCTATCCCGTGACGGTGGATCCCACACTGACGGTTTCCGATGCACTGACAGGTGAGAATTCTATTGAGGATATTGTTGTGTTTGAAGGCGCGCCGAACACGTGTTATTCATCCATGCAGTATAATACTGTTGGACATTCTTCTTCTCTTGGCAGAGGCAGAACAGCGTTCAGGCTTTCGGGATTATATAATTCACCCTCATTTCAATCGGCGATATACTTAAGTAGTGTTAAATTTTATGTATACGATTACAGCAGTGTAGCGCAAACCATCGCTCTGCATCCCCTTGAAAATACAAGTTGGAACGAAAACACTGCAACATGGAATAATATCGGCAGTTATACTACAAATACGGCATATTCCAAAACCAATGTACAGCTGCCTGTGAATTCTTGGGCTGAATTTGATATAACATCGTTGGCAGATGCTTGGAAATCGGGAAGTTATTCTAAAGAGGCGGGCTTTATCCTTGTCAGCCACAACGAAACCGTTTCCAAAAAAATATATTCATCTGAAAACACCAATACACAGCGCAGACCGTATGTGCAGCTGAATTACAACTATAGTATTATTTCTCCCGGGGCATTTGCTGTGGCAATCGGACAAACAAAAGAGATTCCGGTTTCTATTTATCCATCCACTCATACAATTGAATGGACAACCGAAAATGCAAGTGTGGCTACCATAGATCAAGCCGGGAATGTGGTAGGTGTCACGCTGGGCGTTACCAATTTAAACGGTGTGATTACATTTACGGATGACGGCACAACCGCCAATTGCAGTATTGAAGTGCATGTAATACTGTTAGCGGAGCAACAATACTTTTTACAGAATAAGAGCACAGTTTATGTGGAGCCAAACGATGTAAACGATTCGAATTACAATCAAATAACCGAAAAATTTGTGGAAATCACGGGAACATCGGCAGGATCATCAGTTGTGCAGCGGTATTGGGGCGGAGATCGCAATCAAAGATGGGATGTCACGTATGATGTAAATTACGAATGTTATAAATTTAAATCCGTAGAAGCCGGCAAATATTTAGGAAACGATAACGGTTCTGTCGTGCTCTTGGCAGGAACATTCGATAGTCGTTGGCTGATTGCGCAGACTTCTAGTGGAGGCTATACCATTAAACACAGTACACATAAAAATTCAACGCTTGTATTGGCTGTAGAAGATATAGCTGAGGATGAAAACAATTCCAATAACACAAGTAATCGTGATAATCTGATTTTTAAAATCTTTGAAACAGATAACAGCAGTCATGAATGGATTTTTCATCCGGTATTCATCAATTTGCCAACCGTTCCCGATGATCCCGATAATCCGGATTTGAACGGTGAAATACCGTATCAGCCGGAATTATGGAATGACGGCGGAGAAATCCAAGGCAGGACCAATTGCTATGCCTATGCCCTGAACACACAGGTAAAGCCGGATATTGTTGGGGCGAATGACTATATGGATCTAAGTGGATTTGTTATGTATCCGGGAATATCTAGTGATGAAGATTTGTTGATAGTACGACCATATTTAATAACAGAGGATGGTAAATATGTTGTTCAAAGAGTGATGACTGACGCAGCTACATATGGATTTGCTTTTGAAAAAATAGGACGATATGAAGTGTGTGAGCCCGGTTGTTATAAAGTTGCTCTTGTACTCGATATTCTATGGGGTGATTATCATTGGTATCGACAAAACCCAAGTGGTATATGGTCTCATAAAATAGGAGATATGGAGGTGTCTTTGGGTGATGCGTCTGAGAATTTTCAATCAATTATAGACCCATTGATTGCTGATCGTAATTATGCGAAGGATAATCCTAATCTGAGGAATTATTCAGAATTTATTGGTTATTTTCAAGTTTCGCCCCTTAACACGATGGCGCAGTAGGAGGAATCATGAAGCTATTAAAAAATCCAAAAAATCTTGTAGTACTCTGCCTTTTTGGGGCAATACTTTTTTCTTCCTGCGGCGCACAGATGCCGAGCGTTCCCGATACAGTGCCGCCCTCTCCCGATATTTTTGGGGAGGAAGCGCCTACCACAGAACCGGCTCCCGAGAAAGACGAAACGGCAGATCCTGATGAAACAAGGCGTATTTTAGATGCAGAAACACTACTTTATTATGATATGCTCAGCACTGAACGCACAGATTATCTTGCTGTAAAAACAGCATCCGATTTTTATGCCGAAGCAACATCTGCCGACGGCGCAATCAGATTAGATACAGTGGAAGAAAAACTGGGTATACCCCATTATAAGTTTGATACTCCCGATCGTTGGAACGAAGCCGGTATATACATATATATCGCAGAAGACGGCACGGTTTTGGAGGTTGGTTTTGAACGGTTAGATGTTGTTAGAAAGGTTTTTACCGGAAATATTGACAGTTATCTGATGCGTATAGCGGATTTTTGGAATCCGGATGTGATTATCCCTTGTGATCCGGCAGAGATATATCAAGCATTATATGATGAATTATTAACACATGAATATATGCATTTTTCTGACCGTACCGATTATCCCAAAATGGAAGATTTTAAAAAAGTTGATACGTGGATTACCGGGCCCAAAAACAGCGTTGAGGATATGATATCGCTGTTAGGACAGCCGCATTTTACACAAACCGAAGAAAAAGTGTACCCCGGCAGCAGTCTGGGACGTTTAGAAACACATATATATGTATTTGACAATGGTGTTGTTATGGTTGTATGCGCAGCTCCCGGTTATCCGTATATTGGAGATGCGCCAATGTTGGATCTTGCCGAAGCAATGGATATGCTATCGTGGAGATTGAGGTATTAATTTGCTTTTTTAAAGTATTTTTTTCGAAGTGGGAAGTATCATCCGAATCGATATAAATTTGTGTGTTTATTAATTGAATTTACTACTCAGGGCTTTGGCGATAGCAGAACAGGAGAAAATATGAAAATGCTGAATAAACTGAAATACCTTACGGCGCTCTGCCTTCTTTTTGCACTGCTTCTTTCTTCCTGCGGCGGTGCGATGCCGGAGAACACGCCGCCTTCGGCACAAACGCCTGAGGTGCAAACACCAAGTGTTGAGATTCCCACTGCCAATGACCCGACGCCTGCCGAAACGGCAGATCCCGATGAAACAAAAAAGAATGTATATGATTATTTTAAAAATCGTTCTCTTGAATATTTTACAGACTGTGCGGTAGAGAGTTATCTTTCACCGGCGCTTATGGAAGAGCATTTCGATTCACTGGAAAACGGTAAATATGTCACGATGGAATCTGTGGAAGAGTTATTCGGTAAGCCTCATTATAAAATTCAAATAAACGCATATTATGAAATCATTTATTATGTTTATATTTTGAGCGACAGCAGGGTGTTGGAGATAAAATTTGGCGGTTTTGAAACAGTAGAAAAACTGTATACGGGGGATTTTGATGCGTATATAGAGAATGTCAAGCAAACATGGAATCCCCAAGAACTCGAAGTACGCGATCCACAAACGGTGTATGATGCTTTGCACGAAATGTTACAATTGTGCAATTATATGCATTATTCCGATCGCATCGATTATCCGCGCTATGAAGATGCTTTCAAGATTGATACACGAGTACCTAATATCAGAATTACGCTGGAGGATGATATAATTCCCGTTTTGGGGCAGCCGCATTTTACGTACAGCTCGCAAGAGTGTCTGCCTTCGGGTGTGGGGTTTGATGAGTATCATTTTTATATTTTAGATAACGGTATTGTGATTATGACATATGGATCATCCCTTGCGTCATATTTGGAAAAAGATGATGTGGATATGCGTGATATGGATTCTGCGCTGTCAGTAATTGATTTGATGTGTAAAAGGAAAGCTGTTGATCCTTCCCAAACGTATGCCATGTTATATGAAGAGCTCAGTACGCATCAGTATATACACATAACCGAGCGAAAGGATTATCCCGATAAAGCGGCTATGGATATACTGAGGTATGGAGCAACGAAAGAAAAAATAGAAGAGTTGTTGGGGCAGCCGCATTTTATACAGATCGAAGAACAAAAAAAGCCGGGTGACAGTATACTCAGAGAGTATCGCTTTTATATACTGTCGGACGGCAGGGTTTATTTTACGAGGCGGAACATCGATGAGCCTGATTACAGCTATACTCACTGCTATAATGCAGATGCTATTTTAAAGGCAATCGATAGTTATTTGTATTATTAAGGTGAATAAAGAAAGGCGAATATACAGATTTTATCGGTTATTTTGAAATGTCGCCTCTTAATACGATGGCGCAGTAGGAGGAAATATGAATCTTTTTAAAAAATGGAAAAACGGCATGGCGCTCTGCCTTCTTTTTGCACTGCTTCTTTCTTCCTGCGGCGGTGCGATGCCCACCGAGCCCGATGCACCGTCATCCTCGACCGATGTACAAACTCCCGACAGTGAGAATATCACACAGCCTACTGTAAAGGATCCGACATCCGGTGAAAAGGCAGATCCGGACGAAACAAGACGCATTTTAGATGCCGAAATGATGCGTTATTTATGTATGCGCACGAGCGATCGTTCAGACTATTTGTCATCGGATGCTTTGTCGGATTCTATCAATGCTTCGATTGATTGTTTGGAGACAGCAAAAACGGTTTTAGGAACTCCCCATTATTACAGTGCGGAATATGGCTATCCAATGGATGATACGATCTATGTTTACATTGCCGAAAATGCGCAAGTGCTTGAGATCGTTTTTGACAGCAGGGATATACTGAAAGAAATGAATTATTATTCTGTAGATAATTATATTTCTCATATACCGCAAGCATGGGGAAAAGAAGCTTATGTTCATGCCGATCCTATGCAAATTCATAGAGCAGTTGATGAAGAATTTGAAAAACATGAGTATGTGTTCGAATCCGACAGAACGGATTATCCTGACGCGACAACTGCCAAAAGCATTCAAGTCGAAACGCCTATGTTAAAGGTTCGGGAAATTTTAGGAGAACCTCATTATATTCAGACCGTAAAAGACCGTCTTCACAAAGATGATCAATTGATTCTTCCTTTTGAACACCATTTTTATATTTTATCTGACGGAACAGTATTGATATTGTATACCACTCCTCATATGATCACCTTTGTTACACTGGTACTAAATTACGATCTTGATTCGTTCTCAATATATGCATCCGAGATGATGCGTGTTTAATTCATCATATTCCCCGAGGCTGTCAAGCGGCAGTCTCGGGGGAAGCGGGCTGTTATTGGGACAGGCTGTATTCCGATGGGACTAAAGGCGTATTTTTAACATATGATTACCGCCGGGGACTGTCAAAATCCGGGCGGCACCCGGTCGCATAAGATTGGGTGGAAGCCAGTCATTAATTATGATGCTTCCGGGAAACTCATATACGATCCGGAAAGTGCCGACAGAAATTATGAAGGTGTAGAAGACGGTAACAATTGTAATTATTCGGTGTTTGCCGGTTATTATATGGTAACTCCTATGGGCAATATGATAATAACATGATTCATGGAGGAAATATGAAAAAGCATTTAACAATTTTACTCACAATCATTCTGTGTTTGGCTTTTCTTGTATCTTGCAAAAAAGAAGACAACGGTAAAAAAGAATTTGTTCCAACTATAGATGCACCGCCTGAGGGAATTACTCAGGAGGAGGATAGAGAACTTTTGGCTGTAGAACAAATAGAAAAGATCAAGGAAGGTATGCATGCAGCCGAAGTGTATGAACAGTTGGGGAACCCCCATTTAGTTGATAATGGAGTCCCAATATCCAGTCGTATGTTAAGATATGCATACTACCAGTTGTCTGATGGTCGTGTTATGAAGATCGAATATGTTGGAGGACTTGCTGCGCAAACAAATTCTCTCCGTCGAACGTGGCAAGTAGATGCAATCGAATACCTATCTTTAGATGAATTTGAAAAGGTGAAGCAAGCACAATAAAAAGACCTCATGATAAAATGAACCCTGAAAACGCACTTCCCAAAAGCGAATAGCCATGAAAATCCCCGAGACAGTCAAGCGGCAGTCTCGGGGGAAGCGGGCTGTTATTGGGACAGGCTGTATCCCGACGGGGGCTAAAGGCGTATTTTTAACATATGATTACCGCCGACGGCACCCGGTCGCATAAACCGGTCAAAACAACAAAATATAAACCAAGGGGGCAGGCTCAAATGCAAAAATTTGAGCCTGCCCTGCCGTTTTTATAAAAAATATCCTTTGCTCATTTCTTCTTTTTGATATAGAAGAACATGCCGCCTGCAATGACCGCCAACACTGCAACAACAATCAGAATGATTGCCCATACAGGCATTCCATTTTCCTTGCCTGCAAAAGCATCGGAAGGATTGGTATCATCTCCGGGAGAAGCGGTGGTGTCCTTTTCGGTTACGGTCACCTTGCAGGTTGCGCTCAAGGCACCGTCTTCGGTGGACACGGTAACAGTTGCTTCACCGGGGGAAACTGCTGTCAGTTTACCGTTTGCATCTACAGTTACAATCGATTCGTTATCGCTGGACCATGTTAGTTTGGCTGTTGCGCCAAGGGGAGTAACGGTCGCATGCAAGGTTTCGCTCTTGCCTTCCGCCAGCGTCACACTATTCTTATCCAGTTTCACGCCGGTAATCTCGATGGGCGGCACACCCGCTTTTGTCAGCTGCGGGAATACGCGGCTCATGGCATAGAACTGCCAGGAGCAGTGCTCTTGGTTGCCAGGGTCGGTAACGTAGCTTTCTGATTTCCAAAATTCGGGATATACCGAGGTGTTATTACGTTTTGCCGTTGCCAATTCCAGCTCCAAAATCTGCGCAATTCGCTCAGTATCACCGATCATACTGCAGAACATCAATTCCCACGCAATGCCCTTACCGATCAGTTCTTTGGTCAGCTCATCGGTTCCAAGGGTAGCTTCGGTGGCAAGGCAGTCATAGCCATACATTTTGACACCGGCGTACTTCTTATAGATATCATAGGTATTTTTCATAATATCCATATCCATACCGTACCATTCGGCGGCAACCGGCGCAAAGTTCACCCAAGAAATACCTTTATAGAACTTCATGTTGTCTTCCACGTCGTAAAACTCACCGTAGATTTTCTTGCCGTCCACTTCGGTGACAAGGTGGGTATTGATACCCTTTTCGATGCGCTTGGCATACAGATCCCATTTGGATGCCATCTCACTATCTTCCATCGCCTTTGCGACAATACTCAGCTCATATAATGCCTGAGAAGCAAACACATTTGTCAAAAGGTCGTAGGATTGCCAGTAGCGAATCTTTCTGGAGTGTTCCAGCGAAGGATTGAACACAAGATTCATATCCTCATTGTAATACTGCTTGTTATCCAAATAATAGTTGGCGAATTTTGCAATAATCGGATAGGACTGCTCAATGAATGCCAAATCCTCGGCTGTTCCCTCGTTGTTATTTACATACATCACCCAAGCGTGGATCAGCATATAATTCGCATCGGTCTGAGTATAATTGCTGATCAATTTAATCTCGGAACGCAGTGCCTCAAAGCCGGCTTCGCCCTGTACATCATTCTGTGTTCCGCCTGCTTCTGTGAAGGTAGCATAATTGTCAATGGAGGTGGATCCGCACCAATGGACATTTCCGGTAGCATTTTCGGTTTCCAGTTTGATATAATAATTGCCGTCTTTGGAGGTCTTTATAAGCGGCAGATCAAATTTGAATGTCACCCAAGCGGCACTTTCCGAAAGCATGCCGATGTCAACTGTTTTGGTATCAATGCGTTGAGCGTTTTCGCCGTAGCCTTTGTACAGCGTTGCTTTCAACGCACCCTTGGCACCTGCGGCTTTGGAAAGCAGTACTTTCACACTTGTGACAATTTCGCCGCTTGTGGGGATCTCCTGCACAGCCGATATCCTACCGTCAAGAGTAATTATGGGTGCTTGGTCCACTTCAAAATTAACACCTGCCAGGAATTCGTAGCCAACTCTTTCCCAGCCCTCTTGGTATGCATAGGAATTGGCGGCACTTGCGGTATCGGTCATCAATTTGACATATCCATCGGTTCCCTCAAGGGTAATGACAAGATAATAATAGTCTTCATACTGTACGGAAATATCTTTATCAAAGGTAAGGGTATATGTCTTTTCCCCCGCCTGCGAAATTGTCATTTCCGCACTGCCAATGGCCGTTTGGGGATCGGTATAATCACGGCGGATCTCCACCTTCACTTTACCGCCCGCGGTAGCAGCGATGATGTCAAGGCTGACCCCGCCTATCGAATTACCTCTTGCCTCAAAGCCCTGTGCTACCGTCTTTGTGGCGTAAGACACGATCTCAAAGGCAGGATAGTAGGGCTTTTCTGCCCATCCGTCAAGGGCTGAAACATCGTAGTTATAGGAATTCATACTGCCGCAATTGCTTGTGGTTCCGTTCCAAACCACCTTGCCGCTTGTGTTGGTTGCCTGCAGTACCAAATAATAGGTATTACCGGGGGTCACCGCAGCAGGGCTGTCCAGCTCAATGCTCTGCCAACCGCTTGGATTTGTACCAAAGGTATAGGTCGCAGTGGCAATGGCATCGGCAGTATTTTTATAGTCTGTACAAATCATCACTTTCACCGTGTCGGTGTTATTTGTCTTTGACAAATTCACTTCTACACTGCGAATCACATTATTTTTGGGGATAAAAGGCTGTGCCGCACCATTATTCGGCGCATTGATGATATAAATACCCGTATCGCCGTTTCTTTGGGCGATCAGATAATCGTTTGTGACCTCTGTATCACTTTCACCAATCACAAAGGCGGTATATACACCTACTTCCTGCCAGCCGTTGCCGCCGTAGGCGTTCATATCATAGTTCCACGCTTTGAGATATTCGGTACTGCCGCTTGTCACACCGTACCATACCACTCTGCCGCTGCCCGAAGGGGCATACAGTTTCAGATAATAGGTTTTACCGGGTGTTACTGTAACCGTTTCATCCAGCTGAATGGTTTTCCATCCCGCCGCAGAACTGTCAAAGGTGTAGCTTCCCTTGCCAACAAGGGTGGAAGAATCCATCAGATCGGTATAGATCTCCGCTTTCACCTGCGCTGAAACCGCACCCTCCAAATACGCCTGTACCGAATCAATGGAATGATCCTTGGTAATAAAGGGTGTTGCGGAAGCATTGTTGGGTTGATTGATCAAAAACTGCGCCACTCCGGGCGAGGTCTGTTCCTCGTAATAATTGACCGCAGTATCTTTTTTATCACTTAAATAGTTATTTCTGTATTCTTCATCCTTGATATTGTCGATGATGTGCGTGCCGCGTTCCAGCCCCAGCGCCGCATGATAAGACAGCAAATATCTAAGAATCGCGCGGGCGGCGGCACTGTCACCGTATGCCACGTGTGCCATTGCCTGAATGGCGCTGTCACGGGTGAACATACCCACATAGGTTCCCGTCAATGAGGTGATTGCATAGCCGCGGTCGGTGATTCTGTCATACAGAATATCATAGCTGTTTTCATACAGTGCTACAGTATCCTCCGATAGTGTGATATTTTCATGCCCGCTGTCGGCCGCACCGACCGACAGAGCGCTTCCCAGCATCATGGAAATGCCTAGAAATGCCGATATGATGCGTTTTGTAAACTTTAACATGATTTTTCTCCTATCAAATGTTATGGAACTTTTATTTTTATGCCTTTTTCTTTTTGAAAAGGAAGAAACTAATACTTGCAACGGCAGCCGTCAACACCGCTGCAATACTTGCAATCAGGGCGAAAGAGATTCCCTTATCGGATGTTTGGGTATCCTTTTCGCTATTACCTTCATTTACGGTACTATCTTCATTTCCGCCAAGACTGTCATTACCGCCGGGCGCACTGCCGTCGCCTTCATCCTCGCCCTCTGCCTCTAAGGTTAGCTGCGGGAACACTACGCTCATGGCGTATACCTGCCAAGAACAGTGTTCTTGGTTACCGGGGTCGGAGACGGTTGTCTCAGACGTCCATGATTCGGGATAAACAGAAAGGTTGTAACGCTTGGCGGTCGCCAGCTCCAGCTGTACGATCTCGGCAATGCGTTCGGTATCTCCGATCATATTACAGAACATCAGCTCCCACGCCACGCCCTTGCCAATAAATTCTCTTCTCGTTTCTGTCGTGCCGAGAAAATGGTCGGTGGCAAGTCCGTTATAACCAAACATCGAAATACCCGCATGCTTTTTATAGATCTCGTAGGTATTCTTCATGATCTCCATGTCCATGCCGAACCACTCGGCGGCAACGGGGGCGAAATTCACCCAAGAAATTCCCTCATAGAACTTCATATTATCTTCCCTGTCATAGAATTCCGCATAGATGGTCTTACCGTCTATTTCGCAGGTCAGATGCTTGTGGATACCTATCTTGATCTTTTCCGCATATGCATTCCAAATACCCGCATTACGGCTATCACCCATATCCTTTGCCAAAGAACTCAATTCATGGAATGCTTGCGAAGCAAAGACATTGGTGATCAAATCGTATGCCTGCCAGTAGCGTCCCTTTTTGGAATGCTCCAAGGAAGGATTGTAGATCAGATCCATCTCCTTGTTGTAATACTCATCCGAGAGAAAGTAATTGGCAAAATCACGAATGATGGGATAAGACTGTTCAATGAATTCCTTGTCCTCTTCCGTACCCTTGCAGTTGTTCGCGTACATTACCCATGCGTGAATAAGCATATAGGTGGCATCTGTTTGGGTGTAGTTGCTCAGCAGCCTTGTCACGCCCTTTAGTGCTTCAAAGCCCGCCTCGCCCTTGACCACGGTATACGCTGCGTCCTTTTCAAGATAGGTTCCGTGATTGTCAATGGTGGTAGAGCCGCACCAGTAGACATTGCCCTTGGCGTCTTCGGTTTCCAGTTTGATATAGTAATTACCGTTCTTTTGGGTCTTGATCAAAGGAAGATCGAATTTGATCATCAGCCAGTCAGCCTCTTCCGAAAGCGTTTCAATGGCGATCTTTTTGGTATTGATCAGCTGTGCCTTTTGGCTATTTCCTTTATACAGAGTAGCTTTCAAAGTACCTGCAGCATTCTTATCTTTTGCCAAAACTACCTTTACAGCGGTGATCAGCTCGCCCGCACAGGGAATTTCCTGCACACCGGCAGTTTTGCCGTCAAGGGTAATGATGGGTTCTCTGTCCACACCGAAAAGGGCATGCGCCAAAAAGGCATAGCCAACCCTCGCCCAGTCGTCTCCCTGCGCATAGGAATCTGCCGCCGCGCCCGTATCGGTCATAAGACGCACGTAACCGTCAGTACCCTCAAAAGTAACCACCAGATAATAGGTGTCCTGATACTGCATAGGAACTTCTTTTGAAAAAGAAAGTGTGTAGGTATTCTCTCCCGCTTTATCAATGGAGGTCTGTGCCTTTGCAATAATACTGTTTGCATCAGCATAGTCAGTGCGAATCTCTACGGTCACTTTACCGCCTGCCTTTTCGGAGTAGACGGTGAGATCCACGCCGCCCATGGTATTGCCTCTGGCTTCAAAGCTCTGAGCAACTGTCTTTGTGGGATAGGAAATGATCTCAAACCCAAGATAATTGCCGCTTTGCGTCCAACCGCCAAAGGTGTTCTTGTCGTAGTTTAAAGACTTGGGGCAGTCGCAGTTTTGGGTAGTGCCGTTCCACACCACTCTGCCGCTATCGGCACTGCCTCTTACCACCAAGTAATAGGTCTTACCTGGGGTAACATTCACGGGACTGTCAAAGGTAATATTTTGCCAACCGTTCGGAGTGTCACCGAAGGTATAGGTGGCAGTGGCAATGGCTGTGGAGAGATCGTTATAGTCGGTACAGATCATTGCTTTGACGGTATCGGTGCCACTGCTCCTGTCAAGATGCACGTCAACACTGTAAATCTTATTATTTTTGGGTACAAAGGGCTGTGCCGCACCGTTATTTGGTTCGTTGATCAAATACAGCGCCATATCGGCTTTTCTTTGGGAAACTTTATAATCTACAGTCACTTCACTGCCGCTTTCCCCGATGATGAATGCCACGTATACGCCAAGCTCCTGCCAACCGTTTCCGCCGTATGCATTTTTATCGTAGTTCCAGCACTTCTTAGCGGTGGACTTTGCACTTGTCACGCCGTAGAGAACAGTCCTGCCGCTGCCTTCGATGGCATATAGTTTCAGATAGTAGGTCTTTCCGGGGGTGACGCTGATCTCTTTGTCAAGAGAAACTGTCTTCCATCCCTTGGAACTACCTTCAAACCGGCAGCTTCCCTGCCCCACAAGAGTGGAGGGATCCATCAGATCGGTATAGATCTGCGCCACAACAGTGGCAGAAGACTGGATCTCAAGATATGCCTGCACCGAAGCAATACTGCGCTCTCCGGTGGTAAAGGGAGTAGCCGTTGCGTTGTTCGGAGCATTGATCAAAAAGTGTCCCGCGCCGGGCTCTGTCTGCTCGTCGTAATAATTTGCCAAAGTATCCTTTTTACTGCTTAAATAATTGTTTCTGTATTCCTCTTCTTTCAGCTCTTCAATGATGTGGGTACCGCGCTGCAGCCCCAATTCTACATGATAAGACAGCATATAGCGCAGAATAGAGCGTGCCGCTTCATAATCACCGTAGGCAGTGTGCGCCATTGCCTGAATGGCGCTGTCACGGGTAAACATTCCGAAATACGTACCTGTCAGCGAGGTGATGGCATAGCCGCGGTCGGTGATTCTGTCATATAAAATGTCGTAACTACCCTTGTACAGCTTTGCGCTTTCTTCCGTTATCACAACCTTGTCACTTCCTTCACTTGCGGCATAACTTCCCGGCATGTTGATGGGAAACATACATGCGCATAGACACAATGCTACCACTCTTTTTATCATTTTTTTCATATTAATTATCTCCTCCAAGCAGTTCGATTTCGGAAAGTTCGCTTCCGCCGTAAAGGGTCAGACACCAATGCTTGAACGATTTTTCGCCGGAAACTGCAAAGGGTCGGATGAAATTATCGAATAAGAATGTAATATTTTTTTCTTCCATGACCGTTTCAAAATTCACGCCGTCATCCGATCCCGTAAGCACAAATGCCGTGGGTGCTTTTTCTTTTTTATTGCAGGACAGGGTGACAAGGGCAATGGCGGTCTTTTCATCAAGCGAAAGCAAAACTGTTTCGCCATCCTTGATCTCGGTATAGGTCAAGCTGTCATCGTCAAAGAGAAGACCTTCTCTGCCCTTTAAAAGATCGGTATAGGAGCTGGCAATGCCCCGGTCTCCCGTTGTCATAGAGGTAGGCTTGGCATCCTCGCCGCTTGCCCATGCAGAAGGCTCAGATCCCATTTCAAATTCCACGGTCACACCCGACATAAGCTGTTCATGGGTGAAATACAGCTTTTCATAGGGAATACCGTTTATTTTGCAGGATTGAATGTATACATTTTCCTCGCTGTTGTTATGGGCAATGATTGTCAGATCCTTACCGTTATCAAGATGAATTGTGATCTTATCGTATTTGGGTGAGGAAATGATATATTCTCCCGAACCTACGTTATAAGAATAGAATCCGATGGCGTTCATCACATACCATGCGGACATTTCACCGTTGTCCTCATCCCCGGGATAGCCTTGTCCAATCTCGGAGCCAACATAGACGTGGCGCAGTACCTCACGGGTAAGCTTTTGGATCATATAGGGTTTATCAGAAAACGCATAGGTATAAATGATATGATGAGCAGGCTGGTTATTATGCTCATATTGCCCCATTTTCACTTCCTTGAATTCTGCAATCTCATGGTTCATGAAGGTCGCTTCCACCACTTTTTTCATACCTTCCATGCTGTCGTCAAACAGTGCATCCAGCTTTTGGGAAAGCGCCTTTTTGCCGCCGTAGAGATTGCACATCCCCTTTCCGTCAAAAACTGCCGGGAATGCATTGACCCATCCAATGGATTCTGTATAATCATCATGAGGGCCGGTCCATGCGGCAGGATCGTAGGTCTCCTTGGTGGCAGACCAAACACCATCCTCGGATTTGCCCATAAAGAATTGCACATCAGGGTTAAACATTTCATCGTATTTTAAACATCTGTGGCGGTAATAGAGTGCTTCGGCTGTAAGGCCCATCTTTTCTGCCATGCGGTAAAGCCCATAGTCGTTGATGTAGCCTTCAATGGAGCTGGAATAGCCCTCACCCACACTATTGGGAATATATCCCCTAAAGGGGAAGGTATTGCAGCTGGGTCTGCCGCCCCGCGCCATATCGTCTGAGTAGGCAGAGGCATTGCGAAGCATGGAATCCCAGGCTTCTTTATAATTAAACGGAATTCCTTTGAGATAAGCATCTGCAAAAATGATGTCGCTGGAGGTGCCCACCATACAGTTCACTCCTCCGGGGCAGGTCCAACGGGGCACCAAACCCGAATCGGTATAGTGCTGAACCATACCGTCCAACAGTTCGCTGTCCAGTTTCTCTGTAAAGAGCGAATAAGCAGGCCAAACCACGCGGTAAGTGTCCCAAAAACCGTTGGAAACATACATAATTCCCTCTTTTTTGATTTGGTCATGGGGAGAAACGTATACCCACTTGGGCTCTTCATTGGTTCCCTCATTTTCCGAATGCAGATTGGGATACATATACATTTTATAAAGATTGGAATAGAATTTTGTCTTTTCGGTGTAGGACGCGCCTTCAATCTCAAATTTGGAAAGAAGCGCATCCCAAGCCCCCTGTGCTTTGGCAAAGGTTTCTGCGAAAGTCCCTTCTCCGATCTCCAGCATCAAATTATGCTCTGCCTGCTCATAGCTGATAAAAGAGGTGGCAAGCTTCATGGTAACCACATTTTCATCAAAGGAAACAATTCCCTGCTTTTCACTTGTCAAAAACGCGCGGACATAGTCACTGTCAAAACTGCCCACTATGAACATGGGTACAGACCCCGAGGAAACATGGTTGGATTTTGCACGAAAAGATCTGCCGTCGGGCAGGAATTCCAAAGATCCGCTACTCCAAATGCAATCGAAGATCACATTGCGGTTTTTTGTATTCTCGGCAAAGGTAAACTTTACATATGCCGCGTGGGATGCGGGAGTAACTTCAATTTTAGCCCCTCCGGCAGGCGTGCCGTCCTCAAAGGTCACACCGTAGCAGTGTGCCTTGGGGCTTTCCTTTTCATGGGTAAAGGCGGATTTGCGGGCATCTGAAGAAATCTCTGCCGCAGTCACGCCATTGGCAGTATCCACAGAGGTGTTTGCCATAAACTGCCACGTGCCATAGCTTCCCAGCCAGAAATGAGGAAGATGCATAATGGAAACGGAGTCCAGCGGATTGTTGTCACGGTTATGCTGATAATTGTAGCAGCAGTTAGAACGATCCACCTTGGTAACAGGGGTATAATAGTTAAATCCGTTGGGAAGGGTGGCAGCAGGAGTCACCAGACCTCTGGAATAAGGCTGGTCGTTGTTGGTGCCCCGCACGATATTGATATAGTCGGAAAGATGCTCATATACAGGCTCCGCCTGATCTTCGATTTTCAGATCATCAAAGAAGGTAATAAATCGGGAAGCATCCACCGCTTCTTCCATTGCAAAATAAACACCAATACGGTCAATGGTTTTTCCCTTTGCTACCTTACCGATATAGCTTTCCACATAGTTCCACTGGGCAGTCACAAGGCACTTGCCTGCCACCTGCCCCGCAGGAGTCATCAAGGAACCGTTCTGATCTACAGCACCCAGTTCGGAAAGATAAGTGCCGTCGGTAAAATGCAGATCGATCATCACACGGCAAGAAGTATATTCGTAATCGTATACATCAATATCGAAAAGCCCCGGGAAGATCACGTAGGATAGCTTTGTGTTCTTCGAAACAGGAATAGACAAATCACGGTAGAGTACCGAACGGGCAAAGGTATCTTTGCATCTTGTTTGCTTGCCGTATACCGCAAGACAGCGCTCGCCTGTCCATGCACCGGAAAAATTACAGTCGGTACGAAGCGGCCCGAAGGAAGGCTCCACGACCATGCCGGGAGTGGTATATTCTTTTTCGGCATATTCTTCTGCCTCGGTGGGATACTTGGTATCAAACAAAATAAAGTTTGCCGCTTGGGTCAAAAAGTCCCCCCTGTTGGAAAGGATCTCCCATTTATAATACAGGCATACAGGGGCATTTTCCACCGCAAAGCAGAGTGTTTGGCAGCGCTCGGCAAAGCAAATATCTTCCTGCCGATCAATTTCCACCCAGTTTTCTCCATCCAAAGAGCCGTACAGCACCCACGCCTTGGGATCGCGAGTGGGGCGGTCTGCGCCCGAAGTAACAATGTAACATCCGATAGCACAAGGTGCCTTCAGTGCGAAACGCACCTTGGCACTCTGACCTTTGGTCACGTATTTTTTACGGACATCTCCATCAAAAAGATTGATCTTATCTTCACTGGATATGAATGCGATCGAGCCCTGTATCGTACCGAGATCCACTGCAAGTCCGGGGAAATTCTGCACATAATCGGTATGTACCACCCCCGAAACGTGATCATCATCTATCCCGGAAAGACAGATCGCACCTGTGTCATCCTTTTCAAATGATGTTTGGAAGTATATTTTATCAGTCAAAGCCATCATACCCTCCTGTATTTGTAAACTTTGTTTACTATTATGATAACAGACAACCACTTTGGTGTCAATATACATAATTGACAAAATTATCTCTCGTTTTTTGTATGCCACGACAATAAAAGTTTTTCTTGCCAAAGAGTCTGCTGTGTGACCTTAAACTAAACTCCGTGGCAATTATGGAATAGCACCCAATTCAAATTCAAAATAGGGCAGGCTCATACACATGACTTTGAGCCTGCCCCATTTAGCAATATATAAAAGTTGTAATTGCTTATCGAATCAATCTGCAATATTGATTTACAGTTTCATATCCAAAGATCGCCGCATCGAAGATGCCGCTTTTGTCTTCTTTGGGTTCTTCACCGTACTGCAAGTCGTCAAAGGGCAGTGCACCCACTTTCAGCGTCGCATTCGTTACGTATCGGAATGCATACCGATACAATTCTTCACTTTCGTATTCCTCAAACATCGTGGTATAAATACAATTGTTGAGAACAAAACCGTGTGCTCTTTGCAGTCCGCCCTGGCTCTTACCGATCATTTTTCCGTCGCGGAAGATACCGAATATAAACGCCTCATTCGCCCCTTCCCCTTCGTTTTCCTGTACCGTGACCGCTCTTTTGTAATAGTCAATCTGCGGTTGCACTGCACCTGTTTTTTGCAGGTATTCAACCAGGCTGTCCAACTGCGCGGCACCGATTTTTTGCATAGTGATCCCCGCAGGCGGTGTTATTTCATACGGTGCACCTCTGTATACTCTCTGCGGGATTACAGAAATGCCCTGCAACACAACACCCTGCTCCTTTAGCTTTTGCTTAACGGTTTCGGCATCGTCAAGCGTATAAATACAAATACCAAAACGGTCGGAAGGCAAAAGCTTACAGTATTCTGCGATCTTGGTATAGTCATCCGAAAAGATACTGCATTCGTACGGCACCCCGCGATCAGGCCATTCCTCAAACCAAAGAAAACCGTCCTCGCAACTGTTTCCATCATACAGCGCAACACCGCCGTTGATACGGCAGCAGATTGCCGCATAACCATAGCGAATGGCATTCCAAGAGAGCAAACAGTCAATGGCATCATCAATGCTTGCCATTTTGAACCAAGGAAATTCATGCATCAAACGCGCCCCCACCGTGGCGTACAATTCATGATCGCCATACACCATTTCCTCCCCGCGCATGCTTTCTCTGTACTCGCTCGGCGTTTTGCCGTACTGCTTTTTGAAGGCACGGCAAAAGGTTTCGTGGGATTCATAACCGCAGGCAAGCGCAATATCAAGAATGCTGTCGCTTGTCATACGAAGCTTCATTGCCGCTTTATGCAGACGCACAAAACGAACGTATTCCATGAGCGTAAAACCGGTATGCGACAAAAACATTCGGTTAAAATAATCGATGGAAAAACCTGCATTGGCGGCGATCTTCTCGGGAGAAATATCACTTTCAGAAGCGGCATTTTTGATATATGAAACCGCTTTTGTAATTAGTTCCGTATTTTCCATATTTCTTGTTTCCTTTCTTGTTCTCAACCTAGGCCCCGGTTTCTGTGTACATTATAGCAGGTAGATTGCCGTTTGTCTTGACTTTCAGCGTCCTCTTTACATTTTTTATAATTTATGATAAAATATTTTTATAAAACAGCGAATCAACGAAAGTTTTTTACGACTAAAGGGGTAAAACAAGAAAGGAGGTACTTCCATGACCGCATACAAAGACAGCTTTGAAGAGCTTTTGGGGTATCTTTACGAAACCGCCATGCACAAATACGGCGATTGCCCCGAGATCGATACCATCGTACAGGATAGCATGCTGGCTTATCTGGAAAACAGCAAAAAAGGTGTCAACATTGAACATCCCAAAGGATATCTTTCGGCTATTTTACAAAGAAAGTACAACGACTATCTGAAAAGCAAATATAAAAACAGCGTGGTGTCCTACGGCATTCCCGATACACTGACCGCCGAAGAAGAACCTGAGGATCCAAGCGACGAGTACGAAGCGGTGCGCCGTGAGATCGGAAGACTGGTAAAAATCTACCGTGAAGTAACCGTCAGACATTATGTACACGGGCACTCGGTGGATCAGATCGCAAAGGATCTCTGTATTCCCCGCGGGACGGTGCTCTCTAGGCTGTCGAAAGCAAGAGAACAGGTCAAGGAAGGACTGAATATGGAAAAATATGCTGGGATCAGTTATGAGCCAAAGCACGTAGGTATTGGTATTTGGGGGCACAACGGCCTTGGCGGTGAGCCCTTTACGCTTCTGCATTCCCAAATCGAAGGAAACATTCTGATTCTTGCCTACGAAAATCCCATATCCCTGCGCGGCATTGCCGACACCATGGGAATGCCCTGCGCCTATCTGGAGCCCCTTGTGGACAGACTGGTAAAGGGTGAGCTGCTGGGCAGAACCGCCTCGGGGTTGGTCTACACCCGCGCCTTTATGATCCACTACGAAAACGCCTTTGGAAATATCAAAGCGCAGGAAGCACTGGCTGATAAGCATGCCATGGACGTATGGAACACCGTATGGAAGAATACGGAAGCACTCACAAGCACCCAATCCTTTTTATCCATGAGCGAAAAGCAAAAAGCGACTCTGTTTCTTTTCGTTCTAAACCAAACCATAAGCAAAGTGATCGGGCGGATCAAAAACAGTATTCTTCCCGACAACCACAGCATAAATGATCTGCCCGAACGTCCAAATGCGGGTCGTTGGCTGGCAACACTCACTGTCATGGATGAAAACAACAAAAGCCGCTCCTCCAAATACGACGGTTCGGGTCCCGTACAAGTTGGTTATCAGGATGAAGGGGGCAAAAAGCAGTGTGTAATGTACGATTGCCAATCGGTTTTCGGGGATGCGCACTGGGCATACAACAACTTTCAGTACCAATGCCGACTGATGAGCATCCTTCGTTTTTACGCTTCTTTTCTGCCAAGCGGTATTACGACTGACAATCAACTTTTGCACGATCTCATCCCCGAATTTGAAAAACTGCACATTCTGACTCGTGATGAAAACGGAAAGGTTTGCCTTGATATTCCCGCCCTTACCTATGACGAGTCCCATCACTGGAACGCCGCCACGAAAAAGATTCAAAACGAGCTTTGGGAACTGATGAAAGACGATCTGGCCTTTCTTATGATAAGCTCCGTCAACCGCGTTCCAAAGCACGTGGATGGGCGGGAGCGCTTTCTCTATGAAGGCTCGCTTCGTGCCTACATCATGGCACAAATGCTTTCTATCGTCGAAAAAGGGCTGCTGCCCTACCCGGTAAAAGTGGGGCAAACGCCCATCATCTATCTAGCGTATAAACCATTGGAGGATTAATGGATTTTTGGATTTTTCTCATTTCTCTCTTTGCGTTGATCGTGCTCTATCCCTATCTGCGCATGCTGATCAAACGACTTATCATGGTGATCAAATTAAAAAGGATGTGTCACCGAAAAAGGCTAAAATTGCACCCCGCCCATCTCTTTTGGATGTTTGGGGATAAAATCGGTACTTCCTGTGATTTTTATATTGAAACACAGGATGAAATCCTCTCCATTAAACTATTCGGTGTCAAGTGGCGTCTCGCTACGCTTTGTTTTACTGAGGGTGGTGAATATTATTTCAAAAAATATTTTGCACTTGTTTCCAATCTCGGCGGCATGCTGCGCATGCCGCTTGAGACAATGCACCGCAAAATGCACGCCTTTCATTTCCGTCACCGATTCAAGGAAGAATGGGAACTGAAAACCACAAAGAATATTCTGCTTATACATCCCGTATGCCATGAGATCTACTATATTCCCATACACGGTCCCCGTATTCTGTTAGGTGCGGGCGATATCGTATATGGTTATGAACTTTATTCACTTTCCCCTTTGATGCAATATTTGGAGGTTCCCAAAAATGCCGATTCCTTCTCTCTTGCCAAGTGAAAACCAAATAAAAATTCCCGATTCTATCTTTGTGGATCTGCGTTTTCCCACTTTCCTTTCCCAAAATGCGGTCCGAATTTTGGCATGCCCTCTAAAATTAAAGAACATTCTTTTACGGCAAGAATTGTTTTTGCGTTTACAGAACGAAGCCTTCTACGCCCGCTCCGAAGCTTGTCTTGTATCACTTGAAAATTACCGCAGAGCTTTGATGCTGTGGAAAAATTCGGACACTCCACTCGAAAAGCTATTTTTACAAGCAGGCGTGCTGAAAGGTTACACCGAGGTCTGCCAAATACTTGCTTCCTTCACTGACGGTGGCACGTTATTTTCGGCGGTGGCAAATTTCTTTCAATCCCCCGAAATAAAAAAGGAATGGGAGGACGCCAAGAAAGCGCATGCAGCACTCACAAAAGATCTGCAAAAAATGAATACCTTTCTTGTTTCCTTTATGGATAAACAATGGGTCATCCCCGATAATTCCGTGCCTTCTCCACAATCGAAACTACTTCTTTGCGCTCAAAACCTCGGCATTGCATCCTCCACGCCAAGATCTTTTCGACAACGCATGGATTACGCGCTTTCCAAAGCAGTGCTGGAACTGTATTATGCGCAGGTTTCCGAAATCACGGATATACAGACCGACTACAAATATTTGAGCATACCTCCACAGTATATAGAAGAACTGAAATTCTATCTTGAAATATGTCGTCTAGTCAAAAAAGCCGAAGCAAATCATATCCGATCCTGTATTCCCACGGTATCGAATACTCGAAAATTTACGGCACAATCGCTATACGATGTTTCTCTCATAGCATCCAACATCTCTAAAATCATACCAAATGACACATATTTTACCGAAAAAGAATCCTTCTTTTTCCTTGTGGGTGCAAACGGCGGTGGCAAAACTACCTATCTACGCGCAGTGGGCATCAATCTGATCTTATTTTTGGCGGGCTGTCCCATTTTCGCGCACAGTGCCGAAATCTACCCCTTTTCTGCGGTGTTTACCCATTTCCCGTCAGATGAGCGGTTTGACGGCATGGGACGCCTGGATGAGGAGCAAAAACGCACGGAAGCAATCCTGCAACAGGCAGACACTGATGCTTTTTTACTTTTCAATGAAACCTTCAGCGGCACCGCTGAAGAGAAAGGCTACTCCCTTTTGCTTGATACGGTCAAAACATGTGAAAAACAAGCACAGTTCGGTCTTTACGTGACTCACTTTCACAACGTGAATGAAACCGACTATCCTATTTTACAAGCCGAGATCAATCCCGCAGATGAAAACCTCAGAACGTATCGAATCTTGCCCAAAAACAGCGGTACATCTTCCTATGCCGAGGACATTCTCAAAAAATACAAACTGGATAAGACATCCCTTTGGGAAAGGAGAAAACAGAATGGAATATAGCATTTTGCCAAAAGATCCCGCAAAAAAGGGTAGCCTCGGCGACTCAACCCTGTACCATCTATCCCTTGACCGTGCCTTTTCTATAGTCTGTCCCCACAAGGAAGAAAAAGACTATTTTCTTTCGGAACTCTCGCGTCCCCTCACCTGTCCCGATACAATTCTTGAACGGCAGGAGATTCTCAAGGATTTTATGGAACACCCTTCCCTGTTTTCCGATCTTACCAATCTGTACAGCCGATTCCATGAACTTCTTATTTCCAATAAAGAAGCAGGCAAGGGCTATTTACACATTCAAGTAAACCGCACCCAATCCCTTGACAGCGTAAAAAATCAACTGCAAACATATGCCCTGTACTGCAAACGAGCGCTTCTGTTCGTACAGGCGCTGGGGCAATTGCTCTTCGATACTCCCATTTGCTCAAGAGGACTTATTGCCTTGCGGGAAGGTTTTCTTCAAATATCAAGAGCGCCTGATTTTCAAACAATGATCTCCTACTGTACTAAATTTGAAAACTTCACCACAAGCGGTGCCCTTGATTTCAGAATTTCACTTGGAGAGGACGGTTATATTGCGGGGGTTGAATGGATCGAACATGAGCACATCCGTATCACCGATCCCGATCTCAAAATCAAAAGAGGATTTCTGTTCCAGCGTAAACAACTTGAAGTGTATCCCTGCGCCCGCCTGTATCCCCAAAATCTTGATTTTTATGAAAAAATGATGCTTCATGCGCTTGCTCCTCTGTCGGTCTTTTTCCGTTCGATAACAGACACGCTGTCACGGCGTTTCGATTCGGTTTACAGAGAGCTGATATTCTACTCTGTAGCACTAAAATATACAGAACTGCTTCAAAAAAAGAACTTGAAAACCATTTTTCCTAAAATCTGTGCACAGCGTGAAACCGAATTTCGCGCGCTTTCCGATCTGTATTTAGCAGTATCGACCGACAGTGTCACACCCAATGATGCCAAAATCGCCGCCAATGGTACGATAGTATTCGGTGAAAACGGGAGCGGCAAAACTGTTTTTCTGCGTTCGTTTGCCACTGCCCAGATCCTGACGCAAGCAGGACTTCCGATTCCGGCAGAATACGGCACAGTCAAGCCGTATTCCAAGATCGTAACCCAGTTTTCAAGCTCCGAAAAAGAGCCCATTCCTGGCTCAGGGATCGGCAGATTTGAAACAGAAGTCAAAGAACTTTCTGAAATGATCGACACCCTGCACCCGGGTACACTTATATTCTTAAACGAAACCTTTCAAAGTACTTCTTATGAAGAAGGTGCCGAAGGACTCTACCACATTCTACGATATCTTTCCGACAAGGGCGTCTTTTGGGTACTGGTTTCTCACCTGCACGGATTACTGCCCAAATTTAAAGAAAACGGTGTAGAACTTCTATGTACAAAAGAGAATTACCAAGTATGTCCTATTCATACAAAAAACCACAGCTTGTAAACTGTGGTTTTTTATGTGTCTCAATCAAAAAATACAGGTTTACCGCTCTCTGCCGATTCGTAGATCGCTTCCAGAATTTCGGAAACGACACATGCTTCCTCGGGCAGTACGCAAGGATCGGTATCATTCAGAATAGCATCGATCCATTGACGTGCCTCGGCAACAGCGGCGTTTGCCTTGATGGTGCCTTCGTAGCCTTCAATGGGCTTTTCGTCCACCAGCTTATCGTCCTTATCATAATTGAGGATCAATTCCTTATTCTTGATCTGCGCGCCCGCCTTGGTGCCGCACAGCACGGTGGATGCCTCGATGGGATCCAAAATATTCAGTGCCCAGCTGGATTCCAGGTTAATGGTGGCACCGTTCTTCATCACGATAAAGCCGAATGCGGAATCCTCAACAGTGTTCTTTTCGGGATCCCAGCTGCCCCATACATTACCGCACTTGGGGTTGTCGTTCAGCTTCTTATATTTGGTGCCCACAACCATTTTGGGCTCATAGTTATTCATCATATACAAGGTAAGGTCCAGCGCGTGCGTACCGATATCGATCAGAGGACCGCCGCCCTGTTCGTATTCATCAAGGAACACCCCCCACGTGGGCATAGCACGGCGACGGATCGCCAATGCCTTGGCATAGTAAACCTCGCCAAGCTTTCCTTCGTCCATGATCTTTTTCAGTGCAACACTTTCGGGACGGTTACGGTTTTGATAGCCAACCGTCAGCTTCATGCCGGTTTCCTTAGCCACCTTCACCATTTCTCTTGCCTCAGCTGCCGTTTTAGCCATGGGCTTTTCGCACATAACATGCTTGCCTGCGCGCATAGCGTCAATGGAAATAAAGCTGTGAGAACGGTTAGGCGTACAAACGTGTACCACGTCGATTTCAGGATCAGCCAGCATTTCCTTATAATCGGTATATACTTTGGCATCCTTGGTGCCGAATTTTTCTGCGGATTTTACCGCTTTTTCTTCAATGATATCGCAAAATGCCACCATTTCCGCTTCTTTGATCGCTTCCAAGCCGGGCATATGCTTACTTGTGGCAATACCGCCGCAACCAATGATTCCAACCTTCAGTTTTTTCATGATGTTATCCTCTTTTTATTCACTTGGTTTCTATGCGATTGCATTATAGCACAATTTTCATAGAAAATCCATAGATATTTCAATTTTTTTCAAAAAAGTCATTTACGGGATTTTCCACAACCGCAAAAAATCCCTTTGCTCTGAGAATTCGTACAGCCGCGTACGCTTTTTGTTTATCCGTAAAGATGCCAAACACCGAGGCGCCGCTTCCGCTCATCAGCGCTCCTTCCGCCCCTTGAATGCGCAATATCCTGCGCGCGGAAGACGCAGGCGCATTTGTGGGAAGGATCACCTCTTCGAATCGGTTAAACAAAAGAGAGGCAATTTTTTTGGTGTTCCCTTCTTCCAGTGCATTTATCATAGCATCCGAAGAGCGGTCAGCTACACTGTTTTTCCGGGCATCCAATTTTCCATAGGCTTTGGCAGTATTGCTCCCCATCTTACCCATGGCAATGACAAGAACGGTAGATTCAGCAAGAGGCGGAACAACCGTGAATATCTCACCGATGCCCTCGGCTCTGCGGCAACCGCCCACAATACAAAAGGGAATATCCGCACCAAGAGGAGTGGCAATATCGCAAAGTTCCGCCACAGTGAGCACATTGCCGTACAAGCGATTCAGTGCCCGCAGTACCGCCGCACCGTCCGCCGAACCGCCCCCCAAACCTGCCGCCACGGGAATTTTCTTTTCAATATGAATTTTTACGCTGTCACTTTCCCTGCCGATGGCAGTCAGAAATGCTCTTGCCGCCTTCCACGCAATGTTTTTTTCATCGGTCGGAATAAATGAAAGCGAGCAGGTAAGTTCTGTTGCACCGCTGCCATCCTGTGCCGCTTCCACCGTTACCTTATCACAAAGCGACACCGTTTGCATCACTGTATCGATCTCATGGTAACCGTCGGGGCGTTTTCCCAATACTTCTAAGTGCAAATTGACCTTGGCATATGCCGATTCGGTTGTGTACATTTTGTTCATCAGTGAATACCGTCCACGATTTTCATAATAAAATTCTTGTGTATTTTCACGCCGCCATGGGGACAAAGCTCTTGACAGCAATAACATTTAATGCAGTTTTTATCTTCAATTTTGGCAATCCTTCCCCCGCCCTGTTTGGGCTTCATCACGATCGTACCTTTGGGACAGCTGCGTTGGCATTCTCCGCAGCCGATGCATTTCTTTTTGTCGATCATGGGCTTTGGCTCAAACAGCCGTTTAAATCTGCCGCCGCCAAAAGTTAAGGCAAAGGTCAGCATAGAAGTTTTGCTTTCCGGCATCACGAAATCCGAAACAGGCTCGGGATGATGCTCTCCAACAAGCGATAATGCATCAAATCGCTCGGGGCAAAAACCTCTTCTGCGGGCTTCTTGCAGCATTTCCACCCTGTTGTCCATACCCAAAATGTGTTCCGCCGCCAAATCCAGCGTTGCGGGGTTTTTACTTGTCAAAATGTATCCGATCTCACGGGGCGTGCCTCCTGTGGGACCGTTTCCCTCCATGCCGATTATCGCATCACAAATACAAAACATGGGAACATGATCGGAAACCGCCTCATCCAAATCCAAGATCATATTGCAAAAAGGGATCTGCTCTGTAAAGCGGGCATGCATTTCGATCTTTTGTACTCCGGGAATCAACCCGAAAAGATTTTTACAAGCAGCGCTCATGGTGGTCAGGCCATGGCTTTTCAGCACACATAAATTGATCATCAGATCGGCTTTCAGCACGGGCGTAATCACATTGAACACCTTAGTACTCTCTCCCTTGGGCGCTGACAGCGAACCGCTTGTTGTATCAAAATTCAGCTGTGCCCCCCACTGCGCCGCTTTATCTATTTCACAAACACGGTATATATTTTTCAGTGTAGCCTCGCTGTATACCCCTGCGGGGCTTTCGGCAATTATAACCTCTGCCCCCTGCTCTCTTAGCAGTTTTACAAGCGGAATCAGTATGGACGGATGGGTGGTAGCCGCCTCTTCCGGCTTCATTTTTCGCACCAGATTCGGCTTTATCATAACCATCTTTCCGTCAAGCTCCGAAAATCCGGGGCAAAGAAGACACATACGTTCTTTCAGTACAGCATAGATCAAATCTTCATCATAAGTCTTAACACAGTCAATGGATACAGGATCATTTTTAAAAAACATAGTGCCTCCCCAACAGACAATTCTTTTTATGTATTCTATCATACTTGGGCAAACAATGCAATATATATAAATTTTTTTGTTGATTCTTCGATATTTATCTTTTTTGACGCTTCACAAATCGGAAAAAAAGTGATATGATATATGATTGGAATGAAAAATGTTTAAATAAGGAGATCGGACAGTGAAAAGAGAAGATCTGAGAAATATTGCAATCATCGCTCACGTTGACCACGGCAAAACCACTTTAGTTGACGAAATGCTCAAGCAGGGCGGTGTATACAGAGAAAACCAAGCAGTGGAAGACCGCGTCATGGACAGCAACGACCTGGAAAGAGAGCGCGGCATCACCATCCTTGCCAAGAATACGGCAGTATACTATAAGGATGTCAAGATCAACATCGTTGACACCCCCGGACACGCCGACTTCGGCGGCGAAGTAGAGCGCATACTGAAAATGGTAAACGGTGTTCTTCTGTTGGTTGACGCGGCAGAAGGCCCCATGCCCCAGACCAGATTTGTTCTGCAAAGAGCATTGGAGCTTAACCATAAAGTCATTATTGTAATCAATAAAATTGACCGTCCCGATGCACGTATCGCAGAGGTTATCGACGAAGTTTTGGAACTGCTCATTGATCTCAATGCTTCGGATGAGCAGTTGGAATCCCCCATTCTGTTCTGCTCGGGTCGTTCGGGTACCGCTTCGCTTGATATGGATGCAGAAGGCAACGATTTTACTCCTTTGTTTGAAACCATCCTCTCCTATATGCCCTGCCCCGAAGGCGATGACCAAGCGGGTCTGCAGCTTTTAGTTTCCGCCATCGACTATAACGATTATGTGGGCAGAATCGGTATCGGCAGAATTGAAAACGGTGTTGTGGAAATAAACCGAGAGGTGGCTGTCTGCAATTACCATAAGCCCGACGTGGCTCCCAAAAAGACAAAGATCATTTCCCTGTATCAATTTGACGGCTTGAATCGTGTTCCTGTTTCCTCTGCTCGCCCCGGCGATATTGTTTGTTTCTCGGGCGCTGAGGATATCTCCATCGGTGATACCATCACCTCGGTGCAGGATCCCTCCCCCCTGCCCTTTGTTAAGATCAGCGAGCCCACTCTGGAAATGACCTTCCAGGTAAATGATTCCCCCTTTGCAGGCAAGGAAGGTAAATTTGTCACCTCCCGACAGCTGCGTAAGCGCTTGTACGACGAACTGCTGAAAGACGTTTCCCTGCGCGTGCGCGACGGTGACACTACCGACCAATTCATCGTTTCGGGCAGAGGTGAAATGCATCTTTCCATTCTGATTGAAACCATGCGCCGCGAAGGCTATGAGCTGGCAGTTTCAACCCCCAAGGTTATCATGAAGGAAATCGACGGCAAGCTTTGCGAGCCTATGGAGCATTTGTATATCGACGTCACCAATGAATATGTAGGCGCTGTCATGGAAAAACTGGGCGCACGTAAGGCAGAGCTTCTGATTATGGATCCTCACGGCTCCCGCACACGCTTGGAATACATCATCCCCTCTCGCTGTCTTTTCGGCTATCGCAGCCACTTTCCCACCGACACCCGCGGTGAGGGCATTATGAACACACTGTTTGAAGGTTACGCTCCTTATAAGGGCGATATCCCCGTTCGTTACACCGGCTCTCTGATCGCCTCCGAATCGGGCGAGACCACCTCTTACGGTCTTTACAACTCCCAGGACCGCGGTCCCCTGTTCATCGGACAAGGCGTTCCGGTATACGAGGGTATGATCGTAGGTGAAAATCCTAAGCAGGGCGATATTGCGGTAAACGTCTGCAAAAAGAAGCATCTGACCGCGATCCGCTCCGCAGGTGCCGATGAAGCACTGCGTCTGATCACCCCCGTAAAGATGTCTTTGGAAGAAGCCATTGAATTCATCGCTCCCGACGAACTGATCGAAGTTACTCCCCAGAACATCCGTCTGCGCAAGCGCATTCTGGATAACTCTCTGCGTCTGAAGGATCAGTTTAAAAAGAAATAAACAATTCTAAATATATAAAAAAACTGTTGTTCTTTCCACGATTGAACAACAGTTTTGGTTTTTAGGGCAAATGGTTTTTTTCATTACCTTTATTAAAATAAATAGAGGAATCGTCAGTCAATACATTTTCTTATGTTTCATCCGATTCATTATCATTTTGGGTTTCTTTTTTTGCTTTTCTCTCTTGATTTTTCATCCGAATCTTTTCACGAAGAGCTTTTAGTTTTCCGAGGGTGCGCTTATCGTTTGGAAACAAAAACCGCAGTAGAGCAATGGTAATGGCAACCGTTACGATCTTTTCGGGAGAAACAGGCAACCACAAAAAAGCAAGATAACCGCCTGCCACTGCAATCATCCATTCAATCCTGAAATATGTTCCGATTACCAGCATGACATAAGACCACCCGTTTGTAATGATCCAAGCAAGCCCAAAGCACAAAAGAAGTCTGGGATTAACTATAAACTCCCACACCGTTTTTAAAATATTTTGAATCTTGTTTTTCATTCTGTAGTCACTTCCTTGTACACAATCTTGCCTATAGGATATACTATTACAATATTATTATATGCGGGTTACTTCAATATTGATAAATTGTAAATTTTTCAATTCTTTCATACTATTAAAATGACGGTTGCCTGCAGCAACCGTCTTTTATGTAACTTATTGCTCCATCGCGCGAATGAATCTATGCAAATGCTCATTGATTTGTTCGCTGCCAAAGAGTTCCTCGGGCGTACCATGTGCCGCAACTATGCCTTCATCCATAAAAATAATACGATCGGCAATTTCCCTTGCAAATGCCATCTCATGGGTAACAATGATCATTGTTGTATGACGGCTTGCCAATTCGCGCAAAACGCGCAACACTTCGGCAGTCAGTTCCGGGTCAAGAGCAGAGGTCGGTTCATCAAAACAGAGAATATCGGGAGAAAGCGCCAAAGCTCTGGCAATGGCAACTCGCTGTTGCTGACCGCCGGAAAGCTCGCATGGATAACTGTTGGCTTTTTCCGAAAGCCCTACCTCAGTAAGCAAATTTTTCGCGTTTTCTTCTATCTCCCTTTGGTAACGCTCTTTATTTTTCTTAAAATCCGGCTGTTCCTTTGCTTTGAGCATAGGTGCTAAACAGATATTTTTCAAAACCGTATACTGAGGGAAAAGATTGAAATTCTGAAAAACAAGTCCAAAATGGCTTCTGCGTCTTCTGATTTCATCATCTTTCAGCATATGAACAGTTTCTGCACTGAAGATTTCCTCTCCACCAACCTGCATCGTTCCGGCATCGGGTGTTTCCAAGAAATTCAAGCACCGCAGCAGTGTTGTTTTACCGCTGCCGGATGAACCGATAATCACCAGGACCTCGCCTTTTTCAAGGGTAAAATCAACGCCTTTCAGCACTTCTGTTTTTCCAAAAGACTTTCTGAAATTTTTAACTTCCAAAATCGGCATACGATTCTCTCCTTAACTTCTAAAATAGCTGAGCTTCTTTTCAAAGTATCCGAAAAGAATGGTCAAAACGCCTACAAACAGCAAATAGAACACACCGGTATAAAATAGCGGCCAAATCAGCGCTTTAGTGGCTGCCAATTCCTGTGCCTGCTTAATGATTTCACAAACCATAATACAGTTGGCAAGTGCAGTATCTTTAATAAGTGTAATGATTTCATTGGACATAGGCGGAAGGATACGCTTTACCACCTGCAAAAGCACGATCTTAAAAAAGATCTGACTTTTGGTCATGCCGAGCACCTGCCCCGCCTCATATTGTCCTTTGGAAATACTTTCAATACCGCCACGGTATATTTCAGAAAAATAGCAGGCGTAGTTTAAGGTGAATGCGATCATAACCGCAAGCATACGCCCTGCATCTTCAATACCGAATTCAGCGAACATAAATTTATCTACATCGGCAAAAAGTTGATATCCAAACAACAATCCGGGGACATAGAAAATAATAAAAATCTGCAACATCAGCGGAACTCCTCTGATGATCCAGACAAAAAACTTTGAGACGGCTCTGAGCGGCTTAAAACGGCTCATAGAACAAAAGGCTATAGGAAGACCGAGCGGTGCGCCGCAAAGCAGCGTCACCGCAAAGATCATTACCGATATTTTGAAGCCGTCAAGTAACCAGAGAGTGACCTCCCAAAATGACATAGCTTACTCCGAATTTCAAAAATTACTGTTTCTGGTCAGCAAAACTGGTAATAACAGTGTTTTCCAAACCGTATTTCTTGGCGAGCATAGCAATGGTGCCATCTCCTGCCAGTCTTTCCAGCTGTTCATTTACCAAAGCAGTCAAACCGCTTCCCTTGGCAAAGCCGATTGCATAGAATTCTTCATTGCTGGAAAACTCTTCTACAATTTTCAGTTCGCTGTAGTCGCCGTTACCGCAGTAGTTCTTTGCGAGCTGTTCGTCAAGTACTGCAAAATCAGCTGTGCCGGTGTTTACTTCCATCAGCGCATCGGTCTGTCTGGTAACGCCCTTAACCTTTGCTCCTTCGAAGCTTGCTGCATAGCCTTCACCGGCAGACCCGGTTTCAGCAACGCCGGTCTTACCTGCAAAGTCCTCTTTGGCTGCCAAAGTAGTGCCTTCCTTAATAACTACAACCTGCTTGTTTTTCATGTAGTTATAAGAGAAATCCACCTTGTCTGCACGTGCAACACCGTCATCATCAGCTGTGTTGGCGGTAAAACCGTTCCAAATGCAGTCGATTGTATGCGATGCCAGGTCAGTGTACTTGTTTTCCCATTTGATCTCAACAAAGTTAACCTTGTAGCCCATATTCTTAAATACAGCTTCAGCCAGTTCGGTGTCAAAACCGATCAATTTACCGTCTGTATCTTTGTAATTCATGGGAGCATACAAAGTATAACCAACATTGATCACCTCTTCATTTTTTCCGCAAGAAGAGAATGCAAAGCCGCAAGAGAGCACCATCAAAAGAGCCATCATGCAGGCAATCAGTCTTTTGGTTTGTTTCATTATTATTTCCTCCTTAAGAAGTATGTTTTGGTATAGATTAGTATATCACATATTACATTTTTTTGCAATAGGTTAACACTGTACTATGCTAAATTGAAGTGGTACAAATTATTTCCTTGTCTCACTTATTTTTTGTTCATATTAACCAATATTGATTACATGATCATATTCATTATAAAAAAAGACAGAACACTGACCGATGCCCCTGCGATCAAATCCCGGGCAGTATGCCGTTTTAATGTCAGAGACGACCATATAACACAACATGCAATCAAAATACACGGTAAAATAAACGCAATATGCCCATAATAGCAAAGAAAAACCAACGGACCGGACACGCTGCAAGCGTGTCCGGAAACACGAACATGAAAACAGTTAAACAGGGTTAAAACAATGACTGATAACAAATACGTATTATAGATCAGCTGAATCTCCCGCCCGACACCGCTTATATATCCTGTTACAGCTCCGGCAGTATACCCAACACAAGAAACAATGATGGCAAGAGCCCGCTGTCCGCTTCGTCCTTTTTGGAAAAAATAAGGAATAAACGGTTGTAATAAATACGCCAAAAGCGGGATCACTGCCAAAAATAAAACTACCGGAACCGCATCCCATACCGTAATAAATACCGAAGTGGTTTTCCACAAAACAGTTACCACCAATATAACCAAAAATGGAGGAACAGTCAACACTCTCATTATTTTGGCAATATTCATCTTCACTTCCATTATCAATCACCCCTTATTCGGTTTTTCAAAAACTGATGTAGAGATAGTATATACTTCTTCACCCGAAAAGTCAACAGTTTTTTGCAAATAGTTTTCAAAAATATTGACAAGAACAAACTTAGGGTATATAATGGACATATGGATTTTAATAACTATGAAAAGAAATATGAGAAGATCACGGATTTTCATTTACCGCGTTATAGGGAAATCCCCAATGTGGGCCTGTATCTTGAACAAAGCGCAAAATACATCAACATGTGCTTAAGCCCTCTCGGGTATCCTGAATTAACCACATCTATGATCAGCAATTATGTCAAACAAAAGATAATCTCCGGGCCGTATAAAAAGCAATACGGTGCGGAGCATATTGCATGTCTGATCGTCCTTGTAATCATGAAAAGTGTGCTCTCCATTGAAGACATACGCATCATTCTGGATGAAAAACGCCGAATATACAATATCGAAGACGGCTATAACATTCTATGCGATATTTTTGAATCACAGCTCAGGTATGTCTTCCGTGGCACTGCCATCTCTAAACCAACCGTTTCACGTAAAAAAGAACACCTCTCTCCTTCCGATGGCATCGTACACAATGTATTGATGGCAGCGGTTCAAAAAATCCATTTAGATATGCAAATCGCCACCTTGCGAAGTACTGCAAAAGAGCGTCAAGCATTGGAAGAGCGCAATATTGCTGATACCAAAAAGAAGGAAAAAGAACAAAAGAAAAACAAAAAGGCAACCGATACGCCAAAAGAAGGTGAAATAATTGTCGAACCTGATGATGTCTCTTGAAACAACTGACCCCGAGCAAACCGAAGCACTGGGCAAGGTCCTTGCAAAAGTATTACAAGCGGGTGATTTTGTTGCCCTGTACGGCGACTTAGGCGCCGGAAAAACCGCTTTTACCAGAGGCATTGCTTCCCATCTTGCCCCCAATGACACAGTATCCAGCCCCACCTATACAATCGTTAATGAATACCGAAGCGGTAAACACCCATTTTGCCATTTCGATATGTACCGTATAGAAAATGAGGATGATTTGGAATCTATCGGATTTTACGACTATCCGGAAGATGCCATCTTCGTGGTGGAGTGGTGCGAAAAGATTCCCTATGCCCTGCCTCGGAATTATTACCGCGTCAATATAGAAAAAACAAAAGGGGAGGATAAGCGGTCGATCACAATTCAGCGAATCACCGAAGAAGAAAACCAATGATTACTCTTGCTCTTGACTCAACCTCCCGCTATTCATCTGTAGCGCTAACCGACAATGATCGCATTTTAGGCCACACCTTCTTAGATAGCGGCAACACGCATAGCGAAACTTTGTTACCTGCCATCATTGATCTTCTCAACTTCAATCATATGCACAGCGACGATGTCCGGTTATTCGCCTGTTCAGCCGGCCCCGGATCTTTTACGGGCGTACGAATTGGCGTTTCCATCTTAAAGGGACTTTGCAGCGGCAGTACGCGCCCCTGCGTTGGTGTTTCCACACTGGAAGCACTGGCGGAAAACCTGCCGTATACCGACAGCCTTCTCTGTCCTGTCATGGATGCGCGCAGAAATCAAGTTTATAATGCTCTGTTTCGCCGTACCGAAGAAGGACTGATTCGACTCACCCCCGACCGTTTGATCACTCTATCCGAACTATCCGCAGAACTTTCAAATTATAACCAAAAGATTTATCTTTGCGGAGACGGATATTCCCTTGCCAAGAAGAATCTATCGGTTTATACAGAAAACACTCCATCACTTTTGATCGCTCAGAATGCTGTATCGGTAGCTCTTGTAGCAAAACGCCAATGGGAAAACTCACCCGGAAGCGATTTTAGTGAAGGGAAACTGCAACCTATTTATTTACGCGCCAGTCAAGCAGAGCGAGAACGCCTGGAAAAAGAAACCGCCAATAAAAAAATATAAATGAGGTTTACGAAAATGGAAAAGAAATTTGTACTTGCCTGCGACCATGCAGGTTACCCTTTGAAAGAAGAATTGAAAAAAATCTTTACAGAAAAAGGATATGAGATCATTGATTGCGGCACTGACAGCTTGCAATCGGTGGACTATCCCGCATACGCCACAAAGCTGTGCAATAGCATTACAGAAGGAAAAGCTCCCCTTGGTATTTTGATTTGCGGAACCGGTATTGGCATGAGCATGGCAGCCAACAAGCATGCGGGCATTCGCGCCGCATGCTGCTCTGATACATTCAGTGCTCGCATGACCAGAATGCATAACGATGCCAATGTTCTCTGCATGGGTGCCCGTGTGGTAGGCGCAGGGCTTGCCGCCGACATTGCAGAACTGTTTTTGGAAACCCCCTTTGAAGGCGGACGCCATCAGCGCCGTGTTGATTTGGTAAATGCACTGGATCAAAAGGAAGTGTAATGACATGAAACGATTTCTCGCGCTTATCATAGCCGTTTTAACCGTGCTGCTTTTTTCCGGCTGTGCTTCAAGCTCCCTAAAAAATGCGGAAAACACCCAGATATATAGAGAAAATGTAGTAGATTTTTCCCTATATATTCCCGAAACATGGATATTGGATTCCACTTCTTATGTTGTATCTGCTCATGCCTCCAAAGACGATGCATCTACGGTCATTATGACCCAGGCATCTTTGCCCGGCGGTTATCATGAGATTCCCGCAATTTTTGAGGCATCCAAAGACGAGATGGCAAAACTATATACTTTTAAAACGCTGGAGGAGGCGGTTACCAGAAAGGTTGCCAATACAGACGCTGCCGTTTATCAGTATTCTTTGACCGACAAGAGCAGTCAAAGTGTTTTGCATTATTTACAGTGTATGTTTATTCAAGGCTCAACTCTCTATACCTTTACCTATTACGCCACTCCCGAATTATACCAAACCCATATGAAAGAAGTTAACCAAATGCTGGATGCCATTACTTTTGAAAAAGGAAAGGCTCCTGCCGGTATGATTGCCGCTGTCAGCGCAGGCAATCGCGATATTGACTATTCGGACTTCACCATCCAAATCCCGGCAGAATGGACCGTGGAAACTTCTACCGGTATCTTTACCGCAATGGGTGGAGCAGGAGATGCCTCCAATCTGAGTGTTATGCGTACCACTGTAGAAGAAGAAACTTCTGCCGTGCAGTATTATGACGATCACAAGGAATCTCTCAAAGAAGGGCTTTCATCGTATGAACTCATCGAATTAAAAAAAGATGTTATCACCAAGGATACAAACGGCAAAAGTTATTCCGCTGTCACTGTTGAATATACCGCCACAGTATCCGGACAAGCCTATCATTTCAAACAGCTTTTCTGTGCAAACGGCACTACGATGTATCTCGTAACCTTTTCCGTTCCCGAATCTCTCTATCCTCAACACACAGATACGATCAATCATTCACTCACATCCTTTACCTTAAATGTAAAATGAAAACAATTTATCTTGATAACAGCGCCACAACAGCGCTGTCCCCAACTGTGCGGCAAGCAATGCTTGCCGCCTTTGATTGCTATGGCAATCCCTCTTCCCTGCACAGCATCGGTCAATCCGCCGAACGCATGATGGAAGAAGCACGCAGTACCATTGCCGAAGCGCTCTTTCTGCCGCCGCGTGATTACAAAATCATCTTCACCTCAGGCGGAACCGAAGCAAATAATTTGGCGCTTTTTGGCACATTACATGCCAAAAAGTACAGTAATGCCCGTATCGTAATCACCGATAGTGAGCACCCCTGCATTATGGAGCCTGCCAAAGCGCTGGAAGCCGAAGGCGTTGAGGTGATTCGTCTTTCCACCCGCAAAGGCTGCATTGATCCCGGCGAAATGCTGGATGCCATCAACCACCGCACCGTTCTGCTTTCCATCATGCATGTTAACAATGAAACGGGCGCGATCTACGATATTCCCAATCTGTTCCGCCTGGCAAAAAAGCAAAAGCCTGACCTAATCTGCCACACCGATGCGGTACAGGCATTTTTAAAAATTCCCTTTCGCCCGGAGAGATGTCTTTGCGATCTGGTTTCCATCAGCTCTCATAAGATACACGGTCCCAAGGGTGCCGGTGCGCTGGTCGTGCACAAGGATATATTGCAAAAAAGAAATCTCGTTCCCATTCTGTTGGGCGGCGGGCAAGAAAACAATCTGCGCTCCGGTACCGAAAATACCATTTCCATTGCAGGATTTGGTGCGGCGGCAAGAGAAGGCATACACTTTTTGAAAGAAAACCATGCCAAAATGGATCATCTGCGAGAATATCTGATAACGCATCTACCAAATGAGGTGCGTCCCAATTTACCGCCCAAAGCAGCCTGCCACATTTTAAACATCACTCTTCCTCAAATCAAGAGTGAAACCATGCTGCACTTCCTTTCCTCCAACGGAATCTATGTCTCTAGCGGCTCTGCCTGCTCCTCCCATGGCAAGCACGGCAGTTATGTTCTGTCCGCCTTCGGTTTAACAGAAAAAGAAGCCGACACATCGATCCGTATCAGTCTTAATCCAACACTTACCGAAGATGATCTAAACTACTTCCTCGAAAAACTGGGCGAGGGAATACACTCACTTGTGACAATTCGGTAACACTATTAAAGCATAAGAAAAATTCCATTCGCTGATGTTGGCGAATGGAATTTTTCTTATGCTGCAGTCAATTATTCATTGACCTGCTCTTTCTTTTTTCTGACAAATACAAAGCCAACAACGCCGCCAATCACAACTGCCGCCACTGCCGCAATGATAAATACGGTAGCAGTGGGTCCATTTGTTTCGGAAACAGGCTTTTCGGACTTATCATCATCCACGGTGGGCTTTGCGGTCACGTCGTCCTTGTCGCCGGGATTTTCAGTAGGCTTGTTTTGAGGAACAAACATAACGCTGTATCCGCCACCTTCCAGCAGGTTAACGGTCAGCACATTGGCAGAAGTTACATCCAGTACATCCACCTTTAACTGCCGTCCGCCCAGGACATCGCTGTAGATATATGCCTTATATGCAATTCCTTCTTCCAAGAAGTCAAGGGGCATTTGCAAATTCTTTTGCGCCTTATTAGCAATGGCAGCCGCGTACCAATAATCACCGCTGCGTCTTGCCAGCATGGTGTACTCTGTGATCTTACCATCTATGAAATGGATATCATCCCAAGCGGCAGGCAGATTCATCAGCAGTGCCTTAGCAACGCTGTCACGATACTCTTCTACGGAGCTTGCCATACAAGGAATACCGCATTCATACATAATATTCATTGCCAGCTGACAACCGTTGGTTACACTGCCGGTAGAATTCAAACGAGGAGTCAAGTCCATAGGACCTACAACACCGCGGGTGTAGGGCCATACCGCCAAATTATACTTGCTGTAACCACCGTATTCTTCACCGTTTACTGCTTCTCTGTTCAGAATGTTCGGATAATATACGCGTTCGCCGGTGGGTTTGTTGGCACCGTGACAGTTTACTACCAACTTCAATTCTGCACAACGCTCATAGATTTTTTTCATTTGAGCAAGGGTTGCCTGATTTTCGTTATCAAAGAAGTCTGCCTTAATACCCTTGATGCCCATTTCTGCCCATTCATTTAGAATATCCAAGCGCTCTTCGGTATTCAAGTCAATATATTTAACCCATACCAAAATACCAACGCCCTTACTTTCGGCATACTTGATGAGTGCCGGGAACCAAGTATAATATCCTTCATAAGCTTTTCCGGAGCCTGCAGGCGCACCGGGCTGCCAGCCTTCATCCAGAATAATGTATTTCCAATTGAATTCCGATGCAAGATCCACATATTCGCGGATACGGTTAAAATTAGACTGTCCCGCATAACCTTCGCTGAGCCACATCCATGCTGTTACGCCGGGCTCTACCCAGGAATAATCCACGCCTTCGGGACGATCCACCAGTTTTTCAACCAGATCGCTCTCTACGATATCACCCAGTTTGCCAACAATACCCATACGCCAAGGAGAAGTAAATCCGGTATTTACCACAGAAGGACCTTCCACAGGGCCAAATACCACCTTCAGAGTATTGTCGCCAATTGCTTTGGTGGCAATACCGGAATAGGAATCTACATACAGTTCGGATTCGGAAAGCAGTACATAATTTTCATTGTCAACCGTATACAAAATCGGGAAGGCGAAGTATCTTCCCTTGGCGCTGTTGATCTTATAATTGCCATAGCTGGTTTCATAGCAGAAACGGTTTTCCATTTCGTCTTTGGTAATTGTTTCCGCATATACGGTGGCATCCTTGTCAAGTTGATATGTGGATGTTTCTTCTTCAACAACCAGGGAAACCGCCTTGCCGTCTTTGGAGCGAATGGCAAAACGATAGGCAAAGCCTTCGTCGTAGGCGCGCAGGATCACATCAAAATAGAAACTTTCCTTTTCAAAGGTAATGGTCATTTCCTTATAATGATCTTCCACCTCGGAGCGCTTGCCGCTGATGGCTTTATAGGTTTCCTTATGCTCGGTTACCTTTGTTTCTTTCACATACATTAACGCGTTGGTAAAATCGCAAAGATCAGTACGTACACCCACGGTGCCGCCGGGCAATGCTACGCCGTTTTCATCGGCAACCTGATAGCTCAGATATCCCAGCTTATCTCTCTTAAACACGATCTTCAAAGTGCCGTCAGGAGATGCGATAGACCAGGTTTTATCGGTGGAATCTTTGGGCAGAACGGTCAATTTCACCGTTTCGCTATAGGTTTCACCCTTAAATACCAGTTTGCAGGTAATGGTGGCAGTACCCGCGCCCACACCTGTGATCACACCGTCATTCGAAACAGTCAAAATCTTGCTGTCGCTGGTGGTGTAGGTTACAGAATCGGGCGTGATCGGATCGCCGCCGTTGGTAAGAGCTTCCAAAGTAGTGCCTGCTGTTTCGCCCGCTACCAATACTGTTTGTGCACATGCAAAGGTCATGCCGCTGAAATCATCCTTGATGGAAGGATCGGCATACATTTTCGGATTTGCCCACGCGCTGTGGTCTCCGGTAATACCGTCATTGGCACCGGTAGTGGCAAGGGTAAGCACTTTCGTGCCGCCGGGAATCTTCACATCAATGTCAATAGAGCCCGTTTTATCTCGCACAATGCCGCTTTCATATACTAACTTGCCATCTGCTAAAATCTTAAATACAACCGTTGCACCGTCAACGGAATTGTTGTTACTTGCGCGTTCCACGCCGCAGGTTGCAGTAACACGTGTAATAAACTTTCCCTTTACATCAAAGGTCAATTCAGACGCAGCATGGGCAACCAAACCCTTATCGTAGTTCTGAATTTTGCCGCTGCTGTCTCGCATATCAATGACACCGCCATCCAAGCCTTTATTGATGCCCAGTGAGCCCCATCCGACCTCGGTGGTGGTACGTGTATACTCGGTCAAATCATATTCGGTTTCTTCTGCAAAAACAAATGCGTTCAACGTTCCCATGATTGCTAACCCCATCATTAAAATCGCCATTGCAAATGATACTATTTTTTTCATTGTTTTTCTCCCTTCCAAAGGTAATAAAATTATACCAAATTATGTGCATTTCGTCAATGTGCACAACTACCAAAAGAAAAAAACTCAATTTGTGCAATTACACAAATTGAGTTTTTGTATACTTTCGTATTTTCTTTCACTTCTTCTTTTGTACCCGTTCTTTACTTCCGTCGGGACGCTGGATATAGGTATTATCCAAAATTCCGGTCATGGACGCACGAAAGGACGCGATATACTCTTTACGCAATTGGTCCTGCTCCACCTTCTCCTCCGGGGTCAATCCTTCCACTTTGGATTTTCTGGCAAGAAAATTGATGCGATCTATCTTCGCCTGCTCCATATTCCACCTCTTAATCCTTATCAAACAAGGGCGTCGAGAAATAACGCTCTGCGGTGTCAGGAAGCACAGTCACCACCGTCTTTCCCTTGCCCAGCTTCTTTGCCAAACGAATAGCCGCCGCCACGTTGGTGCCGCTGGAAATTCCGCAAAGCAACCCCTCCTTGCGCGCCAGATCCTTGGCTGTCGAAATGGCTTCCTCATCAGTAATCACGCAAATATCCGAATAGATCTCGCAGTTGAGATTTTCGGGGATAAGCCCGTCGCCAATACCCATTTGCAGGTGCGTTCCGATACTGCCGCCTGCCAAAATTGCCGCGTTTTCGGGCTCCACCGCCCAGATGGTAATGTCGGGATTCTTTTCTTTGAGAACTTCACCGATACCCGAAATGGTACCGCCTGTACCAATACCCGAGCAAAAACCGTCAATGGAACCATCCACCTGCTCTAAAATTTCAAGAGCGGTAGCATTCTTGTGTGCCTCGGGGTTAGCAGGGTTTTCAAACTGCTGAGGAATATATACCTTGGGATCTTCCTTACCCATACGGATAGCGGTATTCAGACATTCTTCGATGCAATCGCCGATATTGCCCGCGTCATGCACCAGTACCACCTTGGCACCGTAGTGCTTTACCAGCTTACGGCGTTCCTCGCTGACCGAGTCGGGCATAATGATCACGGTCTTATAACCAAGAACCGCACCAACCAGTGCAAGACCGATGCCTTGATTGCCGCTGGTGGGCTCCACGATGATATTCTCACCGCGCTTGATAAGCCCTTTTTCTTCGGCATCTATGATCATATTATATGCGGTACGGGTCTTGATAGAGCCGCCCACGTTCAGTCCTTCAAATTTAACAAAAATTTCAGCGCCGCCTTCGGGTGCCATATTGCGCAAACGCACCATAGGGGTGTCGCCAAGCGCTTCCAAGATGTGATTATATACCATTGTATTCATTCCTTCGATCAAAACATAGATATTACTATTATATACATTTCAAAAATTTTTTCAAGTGGTAAATACAAATTTCCCAAAGTTTTTCCGCGCTGAATTGACAAATCCACCCCACCATGTTATACTGATGTTGGAAAGAGGTGAATACATTGTATCTGGAATACTTTTCCCTGCCGAGCGACGATACTGAATTTGACTATCTCGGCTATAAAAGCCACGAAACCGTCATGCAGTGCTACGACCACGGCAACGTTTACCCCTACAAAATCTTTCCCCCAAAGGGGCTTACCCATATCCGCTTCGCCCCTATCACTATCTTCTACGGATCAAACGGCTCGGGAAAGTCTACACTGCTAAATGTCATTGCCGAAAAACTGGGCATTGAGCGCACTTCTCCCTTTAATTATACTCCCTATTTTGAAAGCTATCTGAAATTCTGCCATTACAGCCTGCCCGAGAATGTCAGCGCCGTTCCCTATGGCAGTAAAACCGTCACCAGTGACGATGTGTTTGATTATCTTCTGAGCGCACGGGCAGTCAACAGGGGTATTTCCGACCGTCGCGCAGCCCTTTCCGAGGAGCACCGCCGTCTTTATAAAGAGGATATGCCAAGGCTCTCTTCCCTATCCGAGATCGACGATTATTTGAAGATGTATGAAGTAAAAAATACCAGCCGCTCACAGTATATTGCCCGCCGCGGCAGATCCAACGAACTGGCAGCCAAGTCAAACGGCGAGAGCGCCTTTTCCTACTTCACCGACAAGATCACCGAAAATGCCTTGTATCTTCTGGACGAGCCGGAAAACAGTCTAGCCCCCAAACTGCAGTATGAGTTACTGCACTTTATCGAAGAGTCGGTGCGCTTTTACGGCTGTCAGTTCATCATTGCCACCCACTCTCCCTTTCTGCTTTCTCTGCCGAATGCCAAAATCTACGATCTTGACAGTACACCCGTTGAAACAAAGAAATGGACCGAGCTTTCGGGAGTGCGGGCATACTACGATTTTTTCAAAAAGTATGAAAAGGAATTTGACACCTGATATCAGCAGATCCGATCCCGGATCTGCTGTTTTTTTGAGAAATACACTCTCTTTTCTTGACAAACAGCCTATTATTTTATATAATGGAAGAAAAAGCATAGAAACGGACGATAAAAACATGAATACCGAAACTGCTATCAAACAACTTGTATGCTATGCCGAAGAACGCGGACTTTCCGAAAAGGTTGACCGCGTGTATCTGATCAACCGTATCTTGGAGATCATGAAGCTGGATAGCTTCCATGACGATGAAATCGAATATACGAACATTTCGCTCCAGCCTGTGCTGGACACGCTCCTGACAGATGCCATCCAAAGAGGCATTCTGGAGGACAGCCCCACCTACCGCGACTTGTTTGACACTGCCATCATGGGCGCTCTCACCCCCCGTCCCTCGGAAGTGATCAAACAATTCAATGCGCTTTACAAGGATGATCCCAAAAAGGCCACCGATTGGTACTACGATTTTTCACGTAGTACCGATTACATCCGCACCGAGCGAGTCAAAAAGGATCTGAAATGGAAGACCGATACCAAATACGGTGAGCTTGACATTACCGTCAATCTGTCCAAGCCCGAAAAAGATCCCAAAGCCATTGCCGCCGCAAAGAGTATGCCCCGGGCAGGCTATCCCGCTTGCATGCTCTGCCGTGAAAACGAAGGCTATGCAGGTAGAATCAACCATCCCGCAAGACAAAATCACCGCATCATTCCCATGACGCTTTCCGGTGAGGACTGGTGCTTGCAGTACTCTCCTTACGTTTACTACAACGAACACTGCATCGTGTTCAAGGGTAGTCACAGTCCGATGGCGATCACTCCCAAGACCTTTGAACGTCTTTTGGCATTTGTGGAAAAGTTCCCCCACTATTTCGTGGGCTCCAACGCAGATCTGCCCATTGTGGGAGGTTCCATTCTGACCCACGACCATTTCCAGGGCGGATGCTATGAATTTCCTATGGCAAAGGCAGAGATCGCCGTTCCCGTTACCTTCAAGGGATTTGAGGATGCGGAATGCGGCATCGTCCGTTGGCCCATGTCAGTGCTTCGCTTGCGTCATACCGATCCCAAGGTACTGGTTGCCCTTGCCGCAAAGATCCTTGCAGTATTCCGCACATATACCGATGCCGATGCTTACATCTTTGCCGAAACCGACGGTGTACCCCACAACACCATCACACCCATTGCCCGTTTCAAAAACGGAAAATATGAACTGGATCTGGTACTGCGAAACAATATCACCACTCCCGAGCATCCCGACGGATTGTATCATCCCCATGCAGAACTGCATCATATCAAAAAAGAAAACATCGGGCTCATCGAGGTCATGGGTTTGGCAGTACTTCCCGCCAGACTGAAGGTGGAACTTGCCTATCTGCAGCATTGCATCGAAAACGGGGAAGACCTCTCTGCCTCTCCCGTTACTTCTCACCATGCCGATTGGGCTAACGAGTTCATACCTAAATATCCCGGTCTTACCGGAACAGCTCTGACCGATGCCATTCGAAAGGAAGTGGGGCTTGTATTTGCACAGGTTCTGTGTCACGCCGGCATTTACAAGGATACCGAAGAAGGCAGAGCAGCATTCCTGCGTTTTGTAAACACAGTCAACGAAAAATAATATTGTGAGGATTTGATATGCCAAAAAAATGGATCAAGCCTTTGATGATTGCTGTCGTAATTCTTTTGATCATAGGCATCATATGGATCGCTGTAAAAGCCGGAAATGACGAAGAAGCTCCTGTTTACTCCGAAGATGAGGTAGTTTCCATCAAAGAAAACAGTGACTATCGATACAACATCTATGGAGATGGCACTGTCGGCATTCTGAATTACATCGGAACCAACAGCATTATTACCGTTCCCGAAAAAATCAACGGTTCTCCTGTAACGCGCATTGAAGACAGCGCGTTTGAAGCAACGGGACTCACTGGCATTGTATTGCCCGAAACCTTGCTCACCGTCGGCAACCGTGCCTTCTACGGATGCGAAAAGTTAACCTCACTTACAATCCCGAATAATGTAAAAACCATCGGGAAAGATGCTTTTCTGATAGAAAAGAACAATGCTTCCTCTTTTGTCCCCTGGGTATACAGCAGAAACACCGACTTTGTCATTGTTGGAGACGGCATTCTCATCGCCTATATCGGCAATGCCCCCAAGGATCTTGTAATTCCAAACAACGTAAAACATATCAGCCGATTCTATTTCAACGGCCCTGCCATTGAATCGGTTACTTTACCCGAAAAACTGCGTTCCATCGGAGACAGTGCTTTCGAAGACTTTACACATATTGAATCTATTTCTTTGCCCGAATCGGTTACATCTATCAGCCACCGCGCGTTTTATAACTGCAAATCGCTCACCGAGATCTCCCTGCCCGCATCCTGCAAAACACTGGGGAACGAGGCATTTGCCTGCTGTCCTAAGATCAAAAAAGCAAATCTGGGCAAAGTGGAATCGATCGGGGACAAAGCCTTTGCTTATTGTCTGCGGCTATCATCCGTAACGCTGCCCGACAAAGGTCTGACCACCATCGGCAACGAAGCGTTTACCGATTGCAGCCAACTGAAAAACATCTCCATTCCCGACTGCGTCACCACACTGGGATTCCGCGCGCTGTACGCTACCGCCTGGATGAACGACCAAAAGAACAAAACCTTTATCGTCACAGATAACGGCATGCTGGTAGGTTACAACGGCGCCGGCGGTCAGGTAACTGTAGAAGATAGTTCCATTGGCGTTATTGTGGATGCCTTCCGCGAACGGGAGGATATTACCGGTGTTATTTTAGGAAACAGCATTACCAAAATATCAAATGACGCTTTCCAAAATTGCACATCTCTGCAAGCGGTTGTTGCCAGTAAATATCTAAAATACGTAGGCGAGCGGGCATTTTCCGGTTGTACCGCACTAAAGCAGGTAGATCTGTTGGACGGAGTCACCGAAATCGGCAAAAATGCTTTTGAAGGGTGCACCTCTCTTACAAAAATCACACTGCCCGGTAAATTAAAAACCATTTCCGAAGAATGCTTTGTGGGATGTGATGCGCTAATTGAAATAACCCTTCCGACCGCCCTTCAAACTGTGGAAACAAATGCTTTCCATCAATGTCCTTTGGAAAAAATCAATTACAGCGGAACTGCCAAACAGAAAAAGAAGATCGTAATTGAAGAAGGCAATGCGGTATTTGTCTCAATCTTCAATCCATAATTGGTCATATTGCACAATTTTAAATAAAGATTTTCGTCATTTTCAACAAATGAATTCTTGACAAATTTTCATTTTGGTTTTATAATACTCCCGAACAAATCGGAAAGGAGATTATAAAAATGACAAATACCGAAACAAGATTAAAGTACCGTTATCGTATCGAACTGGACACCACAGCAGATGTGCTGGAGTTTAACCGGCTCGCGGCAAAAATCAAGGGAGACGTTCTGTTGGTTGGCGAAGACATGAAGCTCAACGCAAAATCGTTTATCGGCGTACACATGGCAAGAATTGCTTGGGATGAACTGTACGTGGAAAGCGACACCGACTGCTACAACGACCTAAAAAAGTTCATAATATGAATTCCGCGAGAAGGATTTCTCGCGGAATTCTTATTTTTACGAAAAAACGCCCGCCGCATGTTTGCGGCGAGCGTCTGTGATGCATTCAAATTTTTCTTTTTTTACGCACTATAGTAACCAGTACAAAGGCAGTTATGCTAAAGCCGATAACAAGGAAAGCTTTTTCCATGCCGTCGCCGGTATCGGCGGCTTTTAGCTGCGCCGCTCTCTGCGCTTCCAGATATTCCAGCTTTTCAAGAGGTGTTCTGCCGTCTGCGGGATCGGCTGTGCTTTCGTAGCTTTCAATGTTTTCTCGCAGATACACTAG
>SVRY01000069.1 GCA_015064585.1 Oscillospiraceae bacterium | reverse complement strand
GTATTTTTACCGTAAAATACAGTAAAACAACAATTTAACGGCTGAAGTAATGCTTGTAGAATTATGAATTTTCAGGTTTTTCTAATTGCCAGCCGTGTAAATTGTCCTCGCAGCCGTTAAATTGTCTTTTTCAGCCGTTAAATTATCAAAACGGCCGTTAAACAGTTAAAGTGGCCGTTAAATCGTCAAAAAGTTGGGGTTTCTCCGGATGTGATTATGGCCTCGTGATGCCCTTCAATCAAATATTTTGGCAATTCGCCGCCGTTATTGGTGCGTTTGCCGGTGAAAAAGTTGGATACGTATGTTTTTTGTAACAATACGTGTCCTTTATATTTTTCGTTTTGCAATATTCTGCGGACAGTTTCAACACCCCAGGTGGCCTTGCCGGTGGGGGATGGAATTGCCCGCTCTTTTAGTTCACACACAATTTTTCGTAGCGATAGACCTTGACTGCGGAGATTGTAAATCATTCGTACAACCGCAGCTTCCGTTGGTTCAATTACTAACTCCCCGTTTACGTCGCAGCGATACCCATAGCAAGGTAAATTCGCTGTGGCCGAGGTGCCATTAGCATACCGGGTGCGGATGCCCCAACGAGTGTATGCACTTTTTACTTCGCTTTCGTTTTGATAGACACTGGCATAGATCGTTAAGAGCCGGACTGCTTTGGGATTATGGAGATATAGCTTTTCCACTTCAAACAGCACATCCACATTCAGGGCCTTCAATTCTTCACAGGCATTCCGGACGAAGCAATAAAAAGATGTGCGAATTTCAACGGATGATGGCCGATTGCCGTGCCGGGATAATAGACCTAATTCTTGTAAAATCCATCAGCCGGATGGGTCGCAACACAGTGGATTTTTTGAAAGCCTGCAGTGAGTTGACCAGTTTGGGTGTTGAGGTTTTCTTTGAGGTAGAGCGGCTGTATGCCAGCAACCCCAAAGCAATACGAATGCTGACGGTTTTTGCCAGCCTGTACCAAAACGAAAGTGAGACGAAAAGTTTTGCAATCACCTGGGGACACAGAGTAAGGTTTGCTGATGGGTCATCCCAAATGGCAAATCGGGTCTGCTATGGATACAAACACAGCGAAGAAGGCGAACTCGTACCGATCCCGGAAGAAGCAGAAGTTGTCCGGATGGTTTATATTTGGCACAGCCAAGGCTGGTCTTTACGAAAAATATCTGCACAACTGCAAGCGCAAAATATACCATCCCCCCGCGGCAAACCGAAATGGGGTATTGAAACGATTCGTAAGATCCTGCAAAACGAAAAGTACCACGGAGATGTGATGCTGCAGAAAACCTATGTTGCAAATTTCTTTACCGGTCGCCAAGCAATAAACAAGGGTGAGTATGCCAAATACCTAATTTCTGAGCACCACGAAGCAATCATTGAGTTCGGCGCAAAAGGTGAAATACCATAGCCGTGTAACGAGTTAGCTTGCCGTTCAACGAGTAGCGGTATCCGTGTAACGAGTAGTAAGGCGTGTAACGGGTCAAAAACCTAGAAGCCTGAGCGGGGTCCGATTACTATAACGAACTAAGGGTATGTTGCTATTATTAGTAACTTTCGCATATTTATGCGAAAGTATGTTGTAAAACCCCGTTTTTCTGTTATACTGCCTTTATACAAACTTTTTTGAGTGAGGGGTCGTTTTATGGCTGTATCATACAACAAACTCTGGAAACTGTTGGTAGACAAAAAGATGAGTAAGGCGGATTTGCGCCGTGCTGCGGATTTGGCGCCCAATACGATGACAAAACTGCGCCGTGATGAACCGGTAGCTATGAGCGTGCTGGAGAGAATCTGCGGAGCTATCGATGCCGATTTTGGCGATATTATTCAGTATATTCCTGATATAAAGTGATGTTTATTGGACAGATAGTGTGTTATAAACATTAAAAGGGAGAATATGGGCGACGCTATCAAATTACGGATGATAATAAACAACGGTCTATATAGTACCAAAGCTTAGAAGAAGAGAGTATGGCTATGATAAAAGAAGAGTTTGCTAAATTTTTTGAAGATTCAATTGATACTGTACTTACGCAAATTTGGATCGCGATTTAAATGAACTATTTAAGGAATTAAAGAAGGCATATGCATCAATATTGCCTAAGGCCGATGTATCAACGGTCGAGTATTATTTTAGGGGAACTGCTTGGTTACGTGTAGCAGTAGGATTGATCGTGATATGTAAAGTCTTTCTTTGCGAAAGTTGTGATTCCGAGGTGACTTTCTACAGAGATAAATGGGATTATCGTGGCGATCACCAGCATTCAACACACATTGGTTTTATGCTTGACGATAAGCATACAGAAGGATACGCATACCAGACTGGCTATTAATCGATATCCTTTTTGCGTTTTTATATACAAAACAGCAGGAGGTTCGTATGAAACTAATCCATCTGTCCGATCTGCATCTTGGTAAGCGGGTCAATGATGTTTCTATGATTGAAGATCAGGAGTACATCCTGCATCAGATCATTCGTATCATCAAGGATGAAAAGGCCGATGCGGTATTGTTGTCCGGTGATGTTTATGACAAGAGTGTTCCCTCTGTGGAAGCGGTGACGCTCTTTGATGAGTTCCTGAGCCGATTGGCACCGGCAATGTTTGATGAGGATTATTTTACAGAGGAAATGTACCAATGTTGCAAGAAACAATAAGTAAAAGTCGGCGAGGTGATTATTATGCGCTACATAATGGAAGACAAAAAGTACAGTTTCAAAACGGCCTTTGATACTGTTACCGGTATGTATGTGCGTACCGGTGTGCTGGATGCAGATGGCAATGATACCAATATAGATCCCTTTATGGCATCCTATCCCCATCTGATCGATGTGGGCATTATGGGTCACTGCATTCATGGTAAGACCGGCCTTTGCGCCAAAGCGGGTATCGGTTGCTATCAAAGTGGTCTGTTGGTGGAAAAACCGAACATGGCCGTCGAGGACTTTCGTTGGATCGCCGAGCAATCCAAAGGTCGTTGCAACCAGTTTGCATTGGGTGGCAGAGGTGATCCTGACCAGCATGAGCATTTTGAGGAAATTCTCAAAATCTGCCGGGAGAATACCCTTGTACCGAACTTTACCACCTCCGGCTACGGTATGACTCCAGAAATCGCAAAGCTGTGCAAGCAGTATTGCGGCGCGGTGGCAGTAAGCTGGTACAGAAGCGAATATACCCTGAATGCGATCCAGATGCTTTTGGCCGCCGGGGTCAAGACAAACATCCACTATGTGCTTGGCAAAAACAGTATCGATGAAGCTATCGACCGGCTGAAACGCAATGATTTTCCCAAGGGAATCAACGCCATCATCTTTCTGCTGCACAAGCCCGCCGGCCAAGGTTCACAGGCAAATGTGTTGTCGGTGGATGACCTTAGAGTGGCAGAATTTTTTGCACGGCTGGATGTGCCACATCCGTTTAAAGTAGGTATGGACAGCTGTAATGTTCCCGGTGCTATCCGGTTCTGTAAAACTATTTTGCCGGAATCTTTGGATACTTGCGAAGGCGGTAGATACAGCTGCTATATCGGTGCGGATATGACTATGGTACCCTGCAGCTTTGACCAGGAAAAGAAATACGAAGTTTCTCTTCGGGAAATGACTATTGAGGAAGCCTGGAACAGCGAACCCTTTGAACAATTCCGCAACAAAATGCGTGGTGCTTGCCCCGGTTGTGAAAAGAAGGACTATTGCATGGGCGGCTGCCCACTAATGCCGCAAATCGTATTTTGTGATAGTAAATACAGAAGATTAAAGGAGAATAAAATATGAAAATTAGAACCGATTTTGTGACCAATTCCAGTAGCAGTAGTTTTGTAGCCTGTGGTGTGTTAAGTAGAGAGCTATCTGAGTTTATTTGTACACTTTCGAAAGGAAAAACATCTTGCTATTCAAATTATGCCGTTGGTGGTATAGAAATTGACGATGATATCGTAACTGTGGTTACGACGCTTGAAGTACGAGATTTCTTTTATCTATACGAAATTGATGAAGATGAGGCACGTTCCGCAAAAGAAGAAGCGGCTGATAATGCTTGTGCCGGAAAGCCTGCAAATGTCGCGGATATACTGAGTACATTTTTGCCTCGTCTAACCTCGGAAGAACATAAAAAGTTGATGGCACTGTTAGAAGATGCTGCTGGACAAGGAAATATTGTGGCCCGTACCTATATGGATGAAGAGGATGGCTTTGATTGGCCTCACTATAATTCTAGGGATTTTGTGCATTCAAAGGATCTGCCGAACGAAACCCGCAGCAAAAAAGCATCCAACAAGAAAATGTCCGTTATCGACTTATGGTATTCCATATATGAACCCTATTTTGACTATCCGGATGTCTTGCCCAAGATAGGTGTAACATATGCCGTCTATGCGGACAAGGGTGTTACAATCAATATGAGTGCTTACGGATGGACTCTCCACAAAGCATTTACGAAAAAACTGCAATACTTGATTGTTGATACTGACCACATACCAAACTTAGATAGATTCGATAACAAGCAGCGTGCAATTGCAAGCGGTGATACGCAGAAAGCAACTAATTTGGGCACCACTATATTAGACAAAGTAATTGAAGCCAAAAAGGCGGGGCACCCAATTCAGATCATTAGCAGGGACTACTTGGAGGGTTGTATAGCTACAGATTCTTTTGTATAAAAATGGGAGAAATCATTAAATATAAAAAATCTATTGAAAACTGTCTTTCACCAACAATATAGCACAGGAGGTTTCCTATGAAACTAATCCATCTGTCCGATCTGCATCTTGGTAAGCGGGTCAATGAAGTTTCTATGATTGAAGATCAGGAGTACATCCTGCATCAGATCATTCGCATCATCAAGGATGAAAATGCCGATGCGGTATTACTGTCTGGAGATATTTACGATAAGAGTGTTCCTTCTGCGGAAGCGGTGACGCTCTTTGATGAGTTCCTGAGCCGTTTGGCACAGCTCCAGGTGCAGGTATTTGCCATCAGCGGCAACCACGACAGTCCGGAGCGGTTAGCCTTTGGCAATCGCCTGATGGAAGGCGCGGGCATCCATATGTCTCCGGTTTATAGCGGTGAGGTTACCCCTATCGTGTTGTCTGATACATATGGTGATGTAAACTTCTGGTTGTTGCCTTTCATAAAGCCTGCCCATGTAAAGCGGTATTATCCCGACGAGGGAATTGAATCCTATACTGATGCTTGCCGTGTGGCGGTTGAGAAAATGTGCATCGACACTTCCAAACGCAATGTGCTACTGACCCACCAGTTCGTAACAGGCGCGACTACTTGTGAATCCGAAGAAATCAGTGTTGGCGGCAGTGACAATGTGGATGCCTCTGTGTTTGAGGGCTTTGATTATGTGGCATTGGGTCACATCCATGGGCCGCAGAACATCGGATCTAACAAGATTCGTTATTGCGGCACACCGCTGAAGTACTCTTTCTCTGAAGTGAACCACTATAAGAGTGTCACTGTGGTAGAACTTGGCACAAAAGGCGAATTGGAGTTGCATACAACTCCTTTGACGCCCAGGCACGATATGCGTATCGTTCGTGGTAGCTTTGAGGTAGTTACGGACAAGGCATTCTATGAGGGTACAGCAACAGATGATTATCTGCAAGTAACCCTTACAGATGAAGATGATGTGCCGGAAGCCATCGGCAAGTTGCGGGTAATCTACCCCAATATTATGAAGCTGACCTATGACAACACCCGTACCCGCACCAATCAATTGATAGATGGTGCTGAGGATGTGGAAAGAAAGTCTCCGCTGCAGCTTTTTGGTGAACTGTACGAACAGCAGAATAACCAGCCGATGAGTGAGCAGCAGGCGGATTTTACCAGAAATCTAATTGAAGCAATCTGGGAGGGCAATGTATGAGACCTCTGAAATTAACAATTTCCGGTTTTGGCCCTTATGCCGGTACCCAGGAATTGGATTTTGAACTGCTGGGCAATAGCGGTCTGTACTTGATCACCGGTGATACCGGTGCAGGTAAGACGACCATCTTTGATGCCATTACATTTGCTTTGTTTGGCGAAGCCAGTGGCAGTAACCGTGAACCGGGAATGCTCCGATCCAAGTATGCAAAGCCGGAAGACCCCACCGGTGTAGAATTGACCTTTGCTTATGACGGCAAGGAGTATACGGTTAAGCGCAGCCCGGAATATGAGCGGGCAAAGAAAAGCGGCAATGGTTTTACAAAGCAATTGCCTGAAGCGCAGCTTACGTATCCCGATGGACGGATTGTGACCAAGCAGCGGGAGGTGGACAAGGCCGTAGGAGAAATCATCGGTTTAGCCCGTGAGCAGTTCGCTCAGGTGTCTATGATTTCTCAGGGTGATTTCCGTGAATTGCTGCAGGCGGATACAAAGAAACGGCAGCAGATTTTTCGTGATATTTTCGGCACTGGTTACTATGTCACATT
>SVRY01000068.1 GCA_015064585.1 Oscillospiraceae bacterium | reverse complement strand
ATATACCTTGTTACCGTTAGCGGCAAGACAAATCACACCGTGATGATGACCGCCTGTGTGAATATTTCGAATGGTGATATGATGGATATCACCGTCAATATTTTTATGAGAACAGTTATACGGTTCGCTGAAAGACAGATAACGAGATGGTTCTTTCTTTTCTAGCTTTCCTTGAGATAATGCGGTGCACGCCACCGTATCATCAGAGGTGAAGCCCGTAATATTTTCTACGATACAGTGATTGCAACCTGAACGAAAATCTATACCGTCACCGTTTTTGACATTAGAGATAATATCAATATCATGCACGTGTACTTGCTGACAATTATCAAAAGACATCGCCCAGCACATAGTTTGACGAAGCTTTAGGTTCTGTATTTCAATATTTACACCACGGGAAAAACTGAACATATGGGTGCGCCAACCGAAAAAGTCTCCCACCATTTTTTGGTATTCGCCAAAAAACGGATGATATCCTGTTTGAGGCTTATCGGTACCGATAATGTAAGCTTCTCCTTTGCCGATGATTTTTATGTTGCATAAAGGAGTAACTTCTAATGGTGTCATATATGGATTAATGGCATCAATTAACACATTTTTTCCACGGAACACGTTATCAAACACAAAATCGTTCTGTTTCACAGAACAGTTATCAATTACAATGGTTGTGTCAGAGTCAACTAAAATGGCACGATCTATATGATAATCTTTGCCGTCAAAAACTACCTGTTTTTCACCGTGCACCTTACTCGCTTCCGCTAAACATAATTCAATTGATTCACTATCGGTTATGTTGGATTTAATATACTCTTTAACGTAAAAAATATTGTCCACCTTTTGTTACCTCCGTAATTGCAAGTACTACTTTTGTTTATTGTACTACACTAAAATTTTAATGTAAATGTTTTTTTCAACTTACTGTGTCCTATATTGACAGCAGCAGAAGGCTTTGTCCTGGGCGTTGGAGCGAAGATGTTTACAATCGCAGGACCTGTAATCGTTTACGGTACACTTGCGAGTGTGATTTATGGGATTATTTATTGGATAACAACCCTGTTCTAACGCAAAAGGCTTGACCAATCGGTCAAGCCTTTTGAAATTTGAGAGGGTTATTTTCAATGTATCGGCACACCTCTTGGTAGCCTTTTTCGGTGCGGATGATACGGTCAATAAACGATTTTTGCCAAATAGATCGGCCAATCTGCAAGGAGACCTGTCGTTTCAGCTGACCTATAACGGTGGGCAATGTAGGGGCGGCAATCTGCCGCCCGTTATCCATAGCAGAAATTGTAATAAGCAAATGAATGTGATCCGGCATAATGCAGAATTTGTCCACAGATATGCGGGTATAACGCTCCGGAATTTGAAGAATTGCGGATTCCACCGTCTCTCCAATAGCGGAGAGGGTATGACGCATCGGGCGGCAGGTTGCCGCCCCTACTTTATATTTGTAACCAATCTCGCAAGGCACACAAATTTTCAAAATCGCCGACAATGGCATCGGCGCCGGCTATTTGCAGACGTTTACGTTTTACGGGATTGATGCCGCGCAGATTTTCTTCGTCGCTTGCGACACCCAGTGTATAACAACCGTTTTTTGCACCTAAGGCGATTTCAACCTTACCGTCCCCTACCAGCAGGATGCTTTCTGCCGGCAAACCGCTTTCCTGTAGCAGCATTTCCAACACCGCTTCCTTAGAACAGGCTACCTGCCGTTCGGGCGCGCCTTTTATTACGGAAAACAGATTCGCCACACCTAATACGGTTGCCTCGTGCAGCACGTCTTTGTGATCGGTGCCGCTGGCAAGATATACGGCGATGCCGGCGTTTCGCAGAGTGTGCAGAAAATTCACTGCGCCGGCGACGAGATACTGTTCCGGAGAATCCTCGCCTTTTTCCAATCGGCTGATTCGCTGGCAAATTTCCTTCATCAGGCGTGCGTTATATTGGTCTTTATACCACCAAACATCCCGATCTTCCTGTCCGTAACCGGCCTCTTCCACTTGGTCTTTGAGCCATTGCATTTGATACACGGTTTGGATACCGGTGGAGGCATCGATGTAGGCATCTACCTTGTTTATTAGTGCGTCATCGTATGCTTTCCCCCCGGAAATCAGATCCAGCATCAGTTTCTGCATAACCTTTTCCCAGCCGCAACGCAACGTTGAAAAGGTTCCGTCAAAATCGAAAATTGCCGCACGGACGTTTCCTTTGGGCAGATGATTGGGGTGCAACAGTTTCAGGGAATCATTCATGGTTGATTTTCTCCCATTTTTTTAATATTTCTTCCGGCGTAGCCGTTCCGGTGATACCGATCTTATTTACGGTTACCGCAGAAGCGAGATTGGCGAAAGCTATGGCTTTTGCCCCGTCTTTACAGGCTGCATAGGCGCAGCAGAAAGCGGATAGGAATGTATCGCCTGCGCCTACGATATCAATGGGATCCTTGGCAGGGACAGCAGGCGCCAGTACACAATTGCCTTCGTCACACCACAAAGCACCAATAGAACCTAGCGTTACTACCACAGGACGGTTGGTTTTGTGCTGAAGCTCGATGCCGATTTTGGCGTAATCTTCGGTAGTAAGATTAAGATTGGCAATATTCTTGCCCACAGCAAGGGCGGCTTCAATCTCGTTGGGCTTTAGGATTACATCGGTGAATGCGGTTGCGTTTTCTCTGCTGTCTACCACAACCGGAAGTGTTTGTGCCAGCTCTGATAAGCGCTTGCGGATGCGCGGAGTGATGACACCGCAGGAAAACTGATCGGACACAGCAATGATATCGGTTTGTTTTGCTACGCTGTCCAAAGTTTCCAGGAGATGATCCTCATCTTCTTTACTGATGGTCGTATAGTTTTCAAAGTCCAGCCGGGGATCTTCATATACTACATCGGAAATACCCATGCGTATGGGTTTGCAATAGCATGGGGTTACACCGTTTTGCCGCTTAAGCAGATAAGATGTATCGATGCCGTGATCTTTCAGCCAACTTGTCAGCAACCCCCCTCTCCAATCGGAGCTGATCACCGAAATTCCCATCAATTTATCCACACCTAGGGCGTGGATATTATTGAGCACATTGCCCCCGGCACCGGGGGTATAAGTTTCATCGACCACCGGCAGCGGATAATGTGGTGTTTCTCTGGACAGGCGGCTTTTTTTCATATCTGCCCGCCAATACAGATCAAGGCATATATCTCCGATAAAACCGATTTTTACCGTTTTAATTCCTTCTAAAATGAAAATGACTTCGTCCCGTGTTAGTGTTACTTTTTCCATAATATTTATCCTTTCAGTCTGGCATATAGACTGGGAATGGTTTTCTCGTGATTGCCGCAAATATACAGACCTGTGCCGCCCAAAGATACGGGACGGTTGATGATATTTTTTCGGGGGCGGTAGTAATATTCAAAGGTATCCTTGCCCACATCCGACTTATAATCACCCAAAGGAATAATATCAAAATTGGCAGTTGTGATATGCTTCAGGGCATGCCCCTGATTTCTTGCAATGGACAGCGCTTTTAGAAATACTTCTGCGCCGGTAACTGCGGAGCCAATGTTCATGTGTACGCCCCGATCATCCAAATCGGCAATGGAGTGGCAGAAATAAAGAAAATCACGGCCGCTGGTTGCTCCCAAAGCACTGAAATCCACAGTCGGATGTTGGTGAATGATGTCGGTTCCCATGGTAACATGGTAGGTTACGGGGATGCCCATTTTGTAGCCCCGATAGAATACACAATCCTCCCGATGAGGGAATTTCTCCGGATTCTCATCCACATAGGCGGCCAGACTTTGACCATAGCCATAACCCTTTTCAGCACCGAGTTGAATGGCTTCGTTCATCCAGCGACCCGTTTCCTCCCACATGCCGAAACTGCCATCTTCGATGGCAGTAGGCACATGCTCGGAGGTGCCTCCTAAGTAGGCAAGCTCAAAATCATGGATAGAGCCTGCTCCGTTAGATGCCAGATGTGTGATATAGCCGTTTTCCATCAGCCAAATCAGATACCGGGACAGTCCGCATTTAATCACATGGGCACCGATGAAGCAGGTGACGGATCGGCCTTCTGCCTTGGCCTCTTTCAATTTTTCGACGAGAATGTCAAACTCCACGCTGTGGAACAGATTATCCGCTTGCGCGCCGGGATTGCGCAGATTGTCGATCCGGACAAGGTTGTGCCGGTTTTGTGCAGAAAAGGTCTTTGTTTTGAAAAAATCCATGGCTTTGGGTTGAAACATAATTGTCCTCCTTTTATGCTTTTTCATTCTGAGAGAAATGTGCTGCTGTGTTGGCACAAAGATAATGGCGAACAGGTAAATGCTATTCTTAGACTTTCTATGTGATATAATTTTATATTAGATGTTGATCTAAAATAAAACAACAGATAATCGGATATAAACATCTTGTTTTTTGTGATTTTGTTGAAAAACACAAAAAAATAGTGTATATTATAAGCAGGTGATGATAGTGAAAATATACAAGGATCTGCTTCGGCTGAAGGCAAGTGACAAAACCGGTCAAAGGCATATTTCTGTAAAAAGAAATATTTATGAATCATACCTTCAGCATTGGCATGATTATTTTGAGATAGAAATTGTGACGCAGGGAACGGGTATGCATTACTACAACGGAACGGCCTACACATTAGGAAAAGGCGATGTTTACCTGCTAACCCCTGTGGATTTTCACGAAATTAAGGCCGATACTTCCATTGAGATTATTAATATTTCTTTTGACAATGTTTGGTTGTCCGAGGATATGCGTTCGATTTTATATGCATCGAATTTCCACAAAATGCGCAAAACTGAGGAGAAAGAATACCGGCAGTTTATTGCGGCAACTGAGCTGCTGCGACAAGAATGTGAAGAAGATGGCCCCTGTATAGGACAACTGTTGGAATATCTTTTGAGCAGGTTTATACCGCTTAATCAGCACCGTTCCTCTCACGAGGGTAAAAAGGAATATGTAAGCGGAATCATGAAAGCTGTTGAATATATGGAACAGCATTTCAGAGAGCGAATAACACTTGAAATGCTATCGCGGATGTCGGGTTATCATCCGACATATTTCAGCAAGATGTTTTACAGGGTGACAGGGGAAAACTACATTGAGCGGTTGATATCTTTGCGGATTAACTATGCAAAAATGCTTTTAAAAAAAGATGTTTCGGTATCAGAGGCCTGTTTCGCATCCGGTTTTGGCTCTCTTTCCAATTTTGTAGCAGTGTTTAAAAAAAGATGTAAAATGAGTCCCAGCGCATACAGAAACAGTGAGAAAGACAGAGGTTAAAACAAAGATCGATACTTCTGAAGAAAATTTAGTTCTAATGGAATACAAAGTAATGGGCCCTAAGTTGACAGCATCCGAGGGCTACGTCTTCGGGCTCGGGCGAAGATGTTTACAATTGCGGGTCCGGTTATTGTATATGGTACAGTTGCGAGTGTGGTGCACGGGGTTATTTACTGGATAACCACATTATTCTAATGAAAAAGGCTTGACCGCTCGGTCAAGCCTTTTCATCATACGCCACCCGTTAAGACTACCATTAAACCACCGGCGGTTATGTAAAAAACTGTGGTAACAATAGGCCATATAAATATCCAAATCCATTTTTTCCCTATTGCTTGTTTGGATGCCTGATTTTTTCTTTCTATTAAAAACAAAACAAGGCAAACAAAAAAGGATACAATACCAACTGGATTAATAATCCATCCATAGACTAAAATCATACCAACGCTAAAGAAATCACGCAAATTGTAATAGTGGTTGACGGCAAAACAAACAGTCGATGCTATGCATAAGATACAAAAGATACTATTTAAAATAGATGTAATTTTCAAAGCTTTCAGTGTTTTCATAGAATCACACTCCTTTATTTCATTATACCACACCGCCAATGTAATGTAAATATTTTTGCAAATGGTGTGTCCTATATTGACAGCTTGGAAGCGGGCGGCAAATGCTGCCCGCTTTTTGCGTTCTTGACATGAATGGAGAATAATGGTAGATTTTTGTAAAAAGAATTTATGATGAAATGAACCTTTTACATATGATAACCGTCTATATAAGTGAAACCGGTTTTGATTCTACAATGAAGGAGGTGAGAATATGGATGAATTTGAAAAGCAATTGAATTCTGTGAGAATTGCCGTAGAACGGTTTGTACGCTATCGATTACCTTCGCAGACAGATGCAGACGATGTGTTGCAGGAGGTTTACCTCACTGCGTATCAGAGGTTTGCGCAACTGAAAAATAAGGATTCTTTCAAGGCCTGGATCATTAGCATCGCACGGAATAAGTGTAGTGATTACTTTCGAATGAAAGCGGCACAGATGGAGATATCAATAGAGGAATTGGCAAAAAAAGAATTCGCAGTGAATCGGCGCGGTATTTCCGTGGCACATACCGTGCATGAAACCCTGGATCGGCTGGGTGACAAAGATAAGCAGATTCTTTACTTGTACTTCTGGAAAGAGATGCCTCAGCAGGAAATCGCAAAGCAGCTGAACATTCCTCTGGGAACAGTGAAAAGCAGACTCCACACAGCAAAGCAGCATTTCAAAGAAAAATATCCATATTCTACCGC
>SVRY01000067.1 GCA_015064585.1 Oscillospiraceae bacterium | reverse complement strand
TTACTGTCCAAGCCCATGCAGCAGGTTCCGTTACCTATGATGGGGATGCCAATAAGTTTATTTTTGCCCCTGGCAGTGGTTATTCTCCAACGGATTTGTTCTCTGATTTTAAGAATGTGATGCCCGGTGACACTCTGACCGAGCAGATTTTGATCAAGAATGACACTTCCAACAATGTCAAGATCAAAGTTTATATGCGCTCCCTGGGTGCCCAGGAGAACACCGATGATTTCCTGTCCCGGATGATACTCATAGTTCAACAGGTTGGAGATTCCATTCTCTTTGCTGCCCCAGCTAATGAAACAGCGCAGCTTACCGACTGGGTGTACCTTGGAACTGTTTACTCCGGCGGCGAGATTACTTTGGACGTAACCTTGGAAGTTCCCATTACCATGGGAAATGACTATCAGAACAAGATCGGATACATCGATTGGGAGTTCAAGGTTGAAGAACTGCCCATTGATCCCTCCGATCCGAAACCTCCGAAGACCGGTGATACAAGCAATATCTATCTGTATTCCGGTTTGATGGTATTTAGCCTTGCTGCATTGATTATCCTTCTTATCGGCAAGCGAAAGAAACAAGAGGAAACTGTTTAACAAAAATACAGCCCATCCGTAATAGCCTCTGCTGTACGTATGGGCTGCTTTTATTCGTGTCAGAATTGGAGCGTGAGATTGCCCGTGAATACAACTGAACAATCTACCGCCCATATTATGACAGCGGAGAGTATGAATGCTTTTGTGATCCACGCAAAGGAACAGGGTGCATCCAAGAACATGATGCGCAGATTCTCCGGCGCAGTTAAAACCCTCTATGCCTTTCTCCCAGAGGATAAGACCCTAACCAAAGAACGATTGCAATCCTGGCGGAAAAGCATGGAGGAAAGCGGCTACGCCTCCATAACAATTCTGAACTATGTGAAATACATAAACAGGTATCTGGATTATGTTGGGGCCTCTGATATTCGGTTCAATCGTGGAAAAGGCAAGGATATATCCGGCATGACTTTTGGCTATCTGACTGCTTTAGAGCCGACTGATAAACGGGATCGAAAGGATATTGTCTGGCGCTGTCAGTGTAAATGCGGAAATATTGTGGAACTTCCGGCAACCCGTTTGCTGGTGGGCAATACCTTGAGCTGCGGCTGTTTATTGAAAGAACATTTTCGGAGAGCCAATATGTATATTGACAACACCAGTCTGCGGCAGGCCCTGGAAGAAAAAGTTGAAAGTGTACATTCTGTGAGTGGTTATACCGGGGTTACTCGCAAGCGCGACAAATGGAAGGCATACATCACCTATAAAGGCAAGCATTATTCTCTTGGATGCTATACAAATCTTGAAGATGCCGTAAAAGCACGAGCCCGTGGCAAGGAACTGGTCCGGGCGGATGCTCTTGGATTACTGGACTTTTATGAGGAAATCCACAAAACGGATCTTCCGCTGCCCAATAAGGCTACGGAACGGAGAAAAGAGTTTCCGTCCACCAGCTGGCAGGTAAACAATCAACCGGGATCTGCTGCCAAACGAATAGATAACAAGAGTGGTCAGACCGGTGTTACATTCACCCATGGCCGCTGGAAAGCCCATATTGGGCATAAGGGTATTCGGTATATCCTTGGTTACTTTGATACCCAGGAGGATGCTGCAAGGGCCAGAAAGCAAGCCGAGCAGGATCTAAAAGCAGACCCGGATGGATTTGCGAAGCGGTATCAAGAGAAGTATACGCATCATTCCTATGGCAAGAGATAGTTATATACAATTTTTTCAAGAAATGGTCTTTCGTTGTTCATATTAAAGAAGTAAAATATTGATGAATAACCCGAAAAGGAAGTGAAATATGCTGTTCCAGAGAGGATCACCTAATCATCCACCCGGGAAATTGCATATTGAAAGCAGGGCGCTCAACTTGAGTAAAAATCAAGTTGGTCGCCCTGCTTTTTTTGTTTCGACAGATTTTGAGCAGATAACAAGAGATACCCTTATTAACACCACCGATTGACAAATACGAATTTCGTGATCGGAGGTGTTCTCAAAAGGATGTGATACTACAAGCCTCTGTGTGATCCTCTGATCTACGGAAGTTTCAACTGAACAGAGATTGCAAATGGCGTGGCAGCATAGCCCCACCGCCTGACAGTATGATCCGTCCACCATGGCGGCTATACCGCCATGCGGTTGGAGGATCACATGACAGCTTCCCGATGCTTTGTCCACATTATACTATGGACACTCTGCGGAAACAGCCGAAAACACAGAAGCCATAGAAAAAATTTAGAGAGAGCTTATCCTTATTCGGATGAACTACCGCCCAAGAGAAAATATTTTCTCTACCGCAGCGCCAGACTTTCCCATGTGATTTCGTGGGATAGGTCTGGCGTTTTTTCATGCCTTAATTACATACCGTTCTTCTGCAAAGTATCAGCCTGGTAAAGGAGCAGGCTGCCGCTCGCCGCCCTTCCGTCTCGATCCGGTCAACCACCCGACGAGACGAAAGGAGATCCCATGCAAGGCTGATATCCATGCCGAATGTAATAGTAACATCCCATCAGGCTTTTTTAACCAAAGAAGCGCTGAATAATATAGCAGAAACAACTGTAGATAATTTGTTGAGCTTCTTTAGCAAAGGCGAGTGTGAAAATGAGCTGTGCTACAGAGGCGGAGAAACAAAGGATTGTAAAACCGGTAAATGCTTTTAGCATTGCTGCAAATATTGTATAAAAAACATAAGCGCTGTCAGGAATGTATCTTGACAGCGCTTATGTCATAGCTCAGTAGTGTTATAACCCTTTTTTTGTACGCATTCAACTGTTGCATTGCAAAAATCCCAAATATATTGGGCCACATTCTCCGCGGGCTCTTTCATACCGTTGTTGATCCACCACGTCATGACGCCGCCTGCTCCGTGTGAAAGGAACTGGTAAAAGAGTTGACGCTCACTTTCGTTTATACCCGGTATGTTCTGTTTAATCAAAGGATAGGCACTTTCACAGCAAACAAGGAAGACTTTTGTCATCAATTCCGGGTCGCCGCGGTCTCCACACAAAGCCATAAAACTTGCTTGATTATCTTGAGTGTATTTAATCATTTTGACAAGAAATTCTTTCGACTTAAGTTTTCCCTCCTGAAAGGTGTTTCGGATTTTATCAAACAACTCCTTCTCTAGTTTGTCAAAAAGGTCCTGTATATCCAAATAGTGCTTATAGAATGTTGCACGGTTGATTTGAGCTTTTTTGCATAACTCCGTAACGGTTATTTTGCGGACGGGTTTTTCCAACAGCAGTTCTAAAAAACTTTTTTCAATGATCATACGAGTATAGCGGACTCTGGCATCAAAACTGTTCATGGTGTCTCCTCCGGCAACATTCTTCTGTGAATTGTTGATTGTATTTCAAAACGAAAAAGATTGATGGTTGTTATTTGCTTTCCTAAAATATTATAATTAAGCTGAAAAAGAAAATCAACAGCTGTTTATTAAATTTCAAAATATATATGAAAATAGAGTTATTGTCAATTTGCTTTTGCAAACGCTTACTCTTCAAGGAGGTTATTGTGAAAAAAGATGTTTTTTCTTTTTCCTTCTTAAACTCGCGGATCAGTTCGGAAATCATCGAAAAAAACGAGCAGTTTTTCGGTTATTTCCTTGGACCAGGTCTGGTGTACATGATGCTCAACAGCGTGGGAGGGACATATTTGATACAGTTCTATACGGATGTATTATCCATATCCGGCAACATTCTGACGGTGATGCCTTTGATTTCTAAGCTGATAAGCGGCATCATGATCATCGTCGTTGGTCGAATGATTGACAATACCCAAACTACTCAGGGCAAAGCTCGTCCGTGGCTTCTGATATCCGGTGTTTTGCTGTCTGCCTGCGGTGTTTTGCTGTATATCGTTCCGCAGACAGATTATTCCGTACAGATTGCGTGGCTCCTTGTTAGCTACAATCTGTTTTTTTCGTTAGCATTCCCCGTTTATTCATTGAGTCATGTCCTGCTGGTTCCTTTGTCTACTCGGAATACAAAACAGAGGGATAAACTGGCAATGCTCTCCGCTACTGGTACAGCTATAATCCCCGGCATATTGGTTACTTTTGTAATGCCCTTAGTTGCAAAAACGATAGGTGTCGGTATAGCGACACAGAAAAGATGGATCAGTGTTATGTGTATCTTCTCTACTGCTGCACTCCCAGCCGTAATGACCGAGTATTACTTCACGAAAGAACGTATCACCGATCAAACAACGAATTCTGCCCAACCGGTCACTGTTTCTCTGGGCTGTCAAATCAAGGCCTGTTTTCAGGATAGATATTTGGTAATGATTCTTTTGTGCAACATGATTATTCACTTATGCAATGCTTTTTCCAACAACAGCATGCTTTATTATTGTAACTGGGTAGTAGCCAATTCTGTTGATAGCGGCGCTTTCAATCAAATTCTGATCAATGTCATCGGTCAGTTCCCTATGGGTCCGGGTATAGTGATGCTGTTGCATTTGGTACGGAAATATGGCAAACAAAATGTGACTGTAATCGGTTTTCTGATTGCCTCCATTGGCGCGTTGACTGTGCTGATGTCAGGTGATAACCTCATTGGTATATTGGTTGGACTGTTCATCAAATCTTTTGGCTGTCTGCCTGCTTATGTAATGACAGCTTTTCTGGCAGAAGCACTGGATCATATTGAGTGCAATAATGGTTTTCGATGCGATGGATTCGCTGTATCTGCAAACAGTATTGGCCAGAATGTGATAACAGGACTGAGCCAAAGCATCTTCCTTTTAGGTCTCAACAAGTTTGGCTATATCACTCCGGAAGCAACTTCACAGACTATTATCCAACCAAACGCTATTCAAAGCTTTTTTTGTTGGTGTTTTGCTGGCCTGCCCATGATTGGCTATGCTGCTATTGCAATTCTAATCTTTTTCTATCGTACAGAAAAGGGGAGGACATCTGTTCCTGAGGCGTAGTTCAAAGAAAGATAGAAAAAAACGCTCAACCCGTTACGGATCAAGCGCTTTTTTGGTGGTGCTTACTGGACTCGAACCAGTGGTCTCGCTTTGCTCGGTCAGGTTCGCAATAGTCGCCTGCTCTCGCTGCCGCTCAGCACGCTCCTTTGCTCACCACGCTTCCGCCTCGCTTCATCCGCCACAGGCGGCGCTTCGGCTTCGCGCCCCAACGATGTGCCGCAAGCACATCGCTGGGACACACTGGTTCTAACCTGCATCAAGCAAATACCAAAAGAAAAGACCACCCTTGCGGATGGTCGGTTCTTTTGGTGGTGCTTACTGGACTCGAACCAGTGACCCCATCGATGTGAACGATGTGCTCTACCAACTGAGCCAAAGCACCGTTATTTGTGCTGATCAAAATCTGCATGATTATTTTATATCAGTGCCGCGGTTTTGTCAAGGTATATTTTGGTGACAAAAAACGCCCCGGAAGATACCTCCGGGGCGCAAACAGTATTTAGCCAATATTGATGAGTTCGTATTCGGTGGAGCCCAGACCGAGCTTCTTTGCGTGTTCGACGCAGCTCTTCCAGTTGGTCTCGGGGAATACATCGGTGAAGTGATCGCCGTGGATATGTTCTGCAACATCAAGCTTGCTGCCGTGGATGGCGCATTCCTTGTTGACTGCGTCTGCGCAGGCTACGTCGATCGCAACGGGATCAAAGGATGCAAACATACCGACATCGGGTACGATCGGTATATCGTTTTCGGAATGGCAGTCGCAGTAGGGGGATACATCGATAACGATATTGATATGGAAATTGGGCTTGCCATCTATAACCGCTTTGGTGTATTCAGCGATCTTGCAGTTGAGGATATCATTGGTCTCGTCGCCGGCGTCGCGGATAGCGTCTTTGAAGCACATACCGATGCACCTGCCGCAGCCAACGCATTTGTCGTGATCGATCCTTGCCTTGCCGTTTTCAATGATGGGAGCGTCATGAGCGCAGGCCTTACGGCAGACACCGCATCCAACGCAGTTTTCGGTAACGACATGAGGCTTGCCGGCGCTGTGCATCTCCATTTTGCCGGCTCTGGAGCCGGAACCCATGCCGAGGTTCTTGAGCGCGCCGCCGAAACCGGTTAGCTCATGACCCTTGAAATGGTTGAGAGAAATGATAATATCCGCATCTGCGATAGCAGTGCCGATCTTTGCTTCCTTTACATAGGTGCCGCCTTCAACGGGGATAAGGGTCTCGTCGGTACCCTTGAGACCGTCTGCGATGATTGTATGGACGCCGGTAGCAAAGGGGTTATAGCCGTTCATATAGGCGGAATCAAGGTGATCAAGAGCGTTCTTTCTGCCGCCCACATAAAGGGTATTGCAGTCGGTAACGAAAGGCTTGCCGCCGAGTTTTTTGATAAGGTCGCAAAGAGTGCGCGCATAATTGGGGCGCAGGAAAGCAAGATTGCCGGGCTCGCCGAAATGGAGCTTCACAGCTACAAATTTGCCTTCAAAATCTATTTTATCGATGCCTGCGGTCTTGATGAGACGCTCGAATTTTTCGGGAATGTTCTCTTTATACGATGCATGCATATCGGTGAAAAACACTTTTGACATTTCTTTGATATCCTCCAAATATGTTCATTAAAAAGTA
>SVRY01000017.1 GCA_015064585.1 Oscillospiraceae bacterium | reverse complement strand
TCTCATCATCGGAGCAGGTCCTACGGGAATCTGCACGCTCCTTTGCGTGATGCTGAAGAATCCCAAGCGTATCATTGTATGCGAGAAGGACGAGAACCGTATCAAGTTTGTGAATGAGCACTATCCCGACGTGCTGACGGTTATACCCGAAGAATGCCTTGATTTTGTTTATGAGAACAGTGATCATGGCGGTGCGGATGTCGTGCTTGAGGTTGCCGGAGCAGAGAACACCTTCGAGCTTGCGTGGCAGTGTGCTCGTCCGAATGCGATCGTCACGGTAGTGGCACTTTACGATAAGGCGCAGACCTTGCCATTGCCCGATATGTACGGCAAGAATCTGACCTTCAAGACCGGCGGCGTTGACGGTTGCGACTGCGAGGAAACGCTGAAGCTCATTGCCGAGGGCAAGCTCGATACCGAGCCGCTGATCACGCATACCTATCCTCTCTCAAAGATCGCCGAGGCGTATGAGCTGTTTGAAAATATGCGCGACGGAGTTATTAAGGTAGCGGTGGAGTGTTGAAATGGATATTGATACTTATACAAAGATTTTGCTGAAACAACAGGAATCAATGACGCCGGAAATGCTTGATGCTATAAAGGCACAAGGTGAATTACATATTATTTGCGAGGCAAAGCAAAATCGCTTTTATGAATTGGAAGATAAATATCGAATTTTGTTTTCGCAGGGTGTGGAATTGTTATTTAGCCGCTATCCGGAATTGCGAGACGAACTTCCGAACAGAGAAACAAAAGCGGAACAGATTCTTGCAATTTGGGGTGAAGTAAATGATTCCGATAGCAGTTGCAAAAAGATTACAAAACTAATGAAAACGATTCCTCAACTTGTTGAGGCAGAGAATATGAACGTTGAAATTGGAAGAGCTTGCTTGGAATTTTTTGTAGCTTTGTCGAACCTCAATGCTAAAATAGCTAATGATAGAAAGACCTTCTTTTCCGAAGAGTATATGTCAAAGATGGACTCTTTGGCAGATGAAGGAGTTATGATGTATTTCTTGGAAACTCCCGATTTTCCGCTTCTTAGTGAAGAATGTGATGTGAACTATGTTTTAGACTCTTTTATCTTCGGAGATTATATGAGCTCAAAAGCGTTGCTTGAATCCTTCTTTACAATGTCTATGCCGGGTGAATCCATGCGCAGGAAACAGGAAGATATCGATTCTGCAATGTGTAATATGTTAAGCGGATACCAGAGAACCGCGGCAAGAAACTGGTTTGCATTGCTTGAAAGCGAGCACAAAAAATGCGCAGAGGTTTTAGAAGGCTTTTGGGACAAAGCAAGAAAATTCAAAAATGGCTTCCAACGTTCTCAAAAGATCCAAGAGCTTTTTGATAGGGCAGTTGACGTAGAGTGGGAGATCAGAGCTTGGAGAAAAATTGATGCATACTATCAAATGATGGTTGGAAAGCCGCAGGTGGGTGTTGTCAACCGAAACGCATTGATTCATGGAGATTATAACAATGATTCAATAGATGTTTCTGAAAGAGATGTAATAAAGATAATGCTTATGTGGGTGAATATGAGACTCATAGCAGACCATTTCAGTTATATAGAAGAATTTTTTGAAAACAAAGTCACATTGCTTCCATACCTCTGTACGCTTCCGTCAGACCTGGCTATTGACATAATGAAGATAATGTGATATAATAATTCCAATGCAATTTCCGGTGCTGAAGCAACGGCGTAGGCCAGGAGGTTGCATATGGATACTAAAAGAAATTTTGATCCGGAGTTAGGTTTGTTCTTATACCGAGCCATTGAAAAATCTGATTATACTTACGAAACTATTGCGGAAGCTTTAGGGGTTAGTCGTGAGGCAGTTAATCAATATTGCAGCGGTAAAAGAAAACCCAAACAAAGAACGCTGTTGCGGCTGATAAAGCTAACAAATGTTCAAGTAGAGGACATCCCATTTTAGGGATGCCCTCTATTTTTTGTAACCACATGGTTCCTTGAAGATACCTTTACTTTGTGAGATAATATAGTCACAAATCAAGAAGGAGGTAATCAAAATGTCGAAGTATCGAACCATCGATGTGTGGAACGAGTTTTACGGAAATAAGGAAAATGTGTACGATTACGCAGGTAGATTGATGAAAAAATCAGCATGCGGTGATCCTAACAGTGCCTACCACCCAACACTTGACCACATAAGACCTTTGTCCGCAGGTGGATGCGACGTTATCGGTAATATCGAAATTTGCCATCGTGATACTAACGAAGAAAAAGCAGATAGCTTTCCTCACTGGAAAGCAAATGGCAAACGATTTCGTGCCGAACGTGTCAAAGGAAACAGAGCGGAATACGAAATTGTAAAGTTATAAAGGAGTATCTGGCTATGTTTAATTGGTTTAATAGCAGTAGCAAACAAGATGAAGATGCCGAAAGAAATCGATTGATGGGACTGTCCGAAAAAGAACTCATGGCGGAAATAATAATCAAACTTGAGATCATAAGCCGAAAATGTGATGAGATTGGCAGAAAGATTGTCATTTGGAGTAATTAAAAACTGATACGCAGTAGTCAAAGAAAACAGAAAACGGCGGTTCTCAAAGCAGAGAACCGCCGTCATTTTGCATAAAATAAAAATTGAAAAGTACCGAAAACCCTTATGGAATATAGCTTTTTCGTGACAAATGTGGTCAAACATGTGGTCGCACCCGGTTTTGAGCCGATTTTGAGCAAAAAAATAGCGGACGTTTTCGAGGCGGTGCAAACACCAAAAAGCCCGAAAAAGCCCGTAGAATAAAGAAAATTCGGAGGTTCGTTATGAACCTCCGAACTGGTCTGAGTGACTGGATGTTGAACGGTTTTGCGCTTGTGTTTATCCGCCTGTTTTGACTATTTTAGGCGCAAAACCAAGAAAATCCTTGCGGATTTTCGGGTCCTGCATCGTGAAGCTTTCAAAATATAAAAAGCAGAAATGCCACACGGCATTTCTGCTTTTTATGGTCTGAGTGACTGGATTTGAACCAGCGGCCTCTACCACCCCAAGGTAGCGCGCTACCATCTGCGCCACACCCAGATGTTGTTTAACACAACGAAAAGAGTATAGCACAAAAAAGTCTGTTCGTCAATACTTTTTTGAAAGTTTTTTTAAAAAGTTTTAATATTGGTTTGGATAGAAATACGGCGGTAAATGCAAAGGGGAGAGGTAAAAACTTTTTCTGTTACATTTCCAGTTTCATGTCGCCCGCTTTGATCCAACCGATCTTGCGCAAGATCTCGGAGAACAGAAGACTCAAAATGGCAGGGAATACTACGCAGATAAGGATCACGCCAATGATCGTCATAGCACCGCTTCCGCTGGCGGAGAAAATGCCGATGGGGCCCACCAGACCGCAGGTGCCCATGCCTGCCGAAACGCCGGTGCATTTTAGCTTGAATACTGTGGTAGCAAGAGGTCCTGTGATGGCGGATGCCAAAATGGAAGGGATCCAAATGCGGGGATTGCGGCAAATATTACCCATTTGAAGCATGGAGGTACCAAGTCCTTGGGCAACAAGGCCGCCGAATTTGTTTTCGCGGTAGGAGATCACGGCAAAGCCCACCATTTGTGCACAGCATCCTGCGGCGGCAGCCCCGCCCGCAATACCGGTAATGCCGATCATAGCGCAGATCGCAGCGCTGGAGATGGGCAGGGTCAGGATAATGCCAACTACTACCGAGATGATAATGCCCATCAAAATGGGTTGCATATCGGTGGCATAGTTAATGAATTGACCGAGATAGTACATTACAAAGGAAATGCCGGGGCAGAGAAGGGCAGAAATACCGTATCCTGCAAGCAGGGTAACGCTGGGGGTCACCAAAATATCCACTTTGGTGGATTTGCATACAAGCTTGCCCATTTCGCAGGCAAACAGAACGGCAAAAAATGCCCCCGCAGGGCCTGCGGTCAATGTTTTCTCAGCGCCTCCGATAGTGAACAGTGTGGGAAGACTGTAACCGATGCTTCCTACCACTGCACAGGATGCCAGTACCAGTGGCGGTGCCTTCAGTGCTCCTGCCACAGCGCATCCGATTGCCATGCCCGAAGCACCGCTTGCGTAGCCTGCTATGGTATGTAAAAAGTCTGCGGTTTCATTTTTGAAGATGAAATCGGCCAAGGTATCCAGTATAGTAGACATTAACAAAGATGCAAAAAGACCAAGCGCCATGGCGCTCATGGCATCAATAAAATAGGTCTTCCATGAAGGGACAACGCCTTTTTTGCGACAAAAATCAAACAGCTTTTTCATAAAAACCTCGTTAAAAAAATGTCATTTTTGGTATTATAGCATATATAAATGAAAATGTCAATAAAGCATTTATTCAAATGCGTAAGTACTCCATTTTGTGTTATTTGCAGGGCATTTTTTTGAAAAAGCGCAAGCGAAAAAACACAGCAATTGTCAATAGTTTTCTTGTATTATATATAAAAATAAAAAAGCTTAATTCTTCTATTGATTTTTGTAGTGATAAGTGGTAGAATATATCCGTATAAATATATTAAAAACAGTATGATTGGAATATAACGGAGAATAAAAGTGAACGAAAAAGAGTTGAAACGGTTAAACCGAAAACAGCTGTTGGAACTTTTGCTCATACAGATCGAGCGGGCAGATGACCTGGAGCGCCGTTTGGAGCAGGCACAGGAAAAACTTAAAAGCCGAGAATTGGTACAAATGCGTGCCGGCTCTTTGGCGGAAGCGGCATTGCAGCTCAGCGGCATTTTTGAATCGGCACAGGAGGCGGCGGATCTGTATTTGGAAAATGTGCAGTTGCAAAAAGGAAAAACACCTCAACCCAAAGTGCAAGCGGTGAAACATAACAATGGAAAAAAAAGAAAGAAACATTGAACGTGCGCTTCCTTCAGCGGAAGCGGTGAAGGCGGAAATCAAACGGGAAAAGATAAAACAGCTTTATAAGAAATTACTGAAAAGCACGGTGTATGCCTTGATCGTAGTGACTGCGATTGCCGTTTTGATTGCCACCCTCATTTTGCCTGTGGTACAGATCACAGGAACCAGTATGGAGCCCGGCCTTTGTGAAGGAGATATTGTGGTGCTGGTAAAAAGCAAACATATGCAACGAGGCGATTTGTGTGCATTTTACTATTCCAACAAAGTTTTGATCAAACGGGTGATCGGGCTTCCCGGCGACTATATTGAAATGGATGCACAGGGAAACATATTTGTGAATGGAGAAGTGCTGGAAGAGCCTTATTTGACACAAAAGGCATTTGGTGAGTGCGATATTGAATTTCCCTATCAAGTACCTGAAAGCCAGTATTTCGTGTTGGGAGATCAAAGAGAAACTTCCATTGACAGCCGAAGCACCGTGATCGGCTGTGTTCCATATGATCAGATGGTAGGCAAACTGATCTTGAAAGTGTGGCCGTTTAAAGATATATCATTGATCGGATAAAGATAAGAAAGCGAAAACCTTATGACGATTGAAAAGTACTTAAAAAACACAAAACTGAATAAAAAAGTATTCAACGGTCGTCTAATGGCGGTGATGATTTTCTCTCTTATCTTGGCGATCGTAGTGTTCTGGTGGCTAAAGCTGATCGGAATTACCAAAGCCGGTGAAGCGTTCTGCGGCATGATGGAGCACGTACATGATGAAACTTGTATTGAATGCGAAATAGAGGAGCATATACACGATGCGTCTTGTTATTCCAATCTGAAGGCGGATTTGGAAACGGCTAAGGATTGGGAAGCCACTATGAAAAACGTTAACTTCCGTCCCTATGCACTGGATAATGTGCTATCGGTTGCACAGTCACAGCTTGGTTATGAAGAAAGCAAATTGAATTTCATGATCATTGACGGTACGACTTTGCGTAACGGATATACCCGATATGGCCAGTGGTACGGGAATCCGTACGGAAACTGGTCCACCATGTTCGTTTCCTTTTGCCTGCACTACGCGGGCATAAAGGATGTTCCGCTTGCTTCGGGAGCACAAACCCTGCAGATAAAATGGGAATCTGCGGGACTGTATGAGGATGTATCGTCTTACATACCGGTTTCGGGAGACGTTGTGTTTTTGGATGCCGATTACGATGGCAGTATTGACAGCACCGCCATTGTAAGTGCTGTCAGCGATACGGAAATTTCGGTGATTCAAGGTGACCTTGACCATAAAGTGGCACAGACGGTATATTCTTTTGACAGCGGTGCTGTTCACGGATACGGCATTCCTTCTTTGGCGGCAAAGCTGTCGGTCATCGGGAATATTTATCAGCCAATTGCCACCTTTTCCGCAGCAATGGATGCTTCCGCTGCCATTGCCCAAACAGTTACGTACAGTACTTCTATTTTTAACAGCGATTCATCTTTTGTAGTATATACCATTGGAACAAACGGCAAATATTATGCCATAGACGGAAGCGGCAGTGCTGTGGAGATTTTTATAGACGGAAACGGCAATGTGACCTCCGATATTGGGGATCCCAATCGCATTCTTTGGCGTTTTGAATATTGCGGTACGGAAAATAACAGTCCCACCTATTATATTCGCAACGTTGCCACGGGGTACTATTTGCACCCCTATTATGACAATGCCAATTCTCACGGAGCTGTACTGACGGGAAGATGGGAAAGCGCCTTAATTCAAAATGGAGGCGGCGTCAAGATCAAGGGTGCCAGACAAGCAAACGGTTACGGAAGACTAGTATATAATTCCTCGTTTACCGATAGCCCTTCGTCGAACGGTTCCACCTTCTATTTTGCCAAAACACCTACCCAATATGCCATCTGGCTGGACGGCACCAACGGTGGACTGCGAAGTTTGCAAGGTACGCCCGATACGGCATATTTTGTAAATGAAGGGGACGTGGTAACGCTTCCATCGCAGTGGCGCTCTCCCACTAAATATGAGTATTCACTGCGAGGCTGGTATGATGTTGCCAACCGCAAGTATTATGCCCCCGGTGCGGAAATAACCGTAACGGAGCATATGGTGTTTTATGCGGACTGGCAGGCGGCAACGTATGATGTCGGACAGTATAACGATAAGATCATCAATACTGTTTCCACCAGCAAGTATATTACCACCAAAGTCTTCGATTTCGGACCTCTCTTCAATGCGCTGTCTGCCAATGCTACGGTGAATGTAAGTGCGTCGGGACACAGTGAAACATGGAGCATTGTCCAAAACGGAAATTTGTCAAACGGACAAGCATCGCTGAATTATATATTTGTGGACTACGACGCCGGCGGCGATATTTCTTATCCCAATAATCGAGGTACGGCAAACAACAGCCAAGATACCTCCACTGTCGGTTTGTACAATCCTGCCCTGGCGCAAATTTTGTTTGGCACGGATAATTTATTTGATCCGCTGACAGGGAAGGGCGTTTTGGGCAAGAATTATCTGGGCGAGGGCGATTATCTGTTTCAATTTGATGATAACCCGAACAGCGAGCTTTACGGCTATTATTATTACGATTCGAAGCTGAATGCGGCATCGTATAACCAAAGCGAAGGAAGATTTTACGTGTATAACTATTTGTCGCGTACTGCCGATACAGCAAGAGATGGCGGCAATGCGGGCTACTCCGACTTTTTGCCCTTCAATTCTCCCTACGCCAATACAAACGGTCAAAGTATTGCCACCTACACCTATCGCGGTGATAACGGTGAGTTTCCTTCGGGCACATTGCATTACCAGTATGACTCCGCGCATTCGGGCGGAAATAATTCGGAAAACAATGTCAATACCAACTACTGGTTCGGTATAAGCATGGACGTTAAGTTCTATTTGTCGGATGAGATTGGCAACGGCGGAAACAAGGATGTTTTCGGAAATGAAATGCATTTCCATTTTGCGGGAGACGATGACGTTTGGATTTTAATTGACGGGGTACTGGTACTGGATATAGGCGGCATTCACGATATCAAAGACGGTGATATTAACTTTACCACCGGTGTGATTACCCGTGAAAATCAAGTAATTGGTAATTTGTCCGATTACGGAATTGCCCCCGGTGAGCATATACTGACTGTTTATTATTTGGAACGCGGCGCCTCGAAATCCAACTGCCAGTTCTATTTCAACCTTTCTCCCAGATTTGATTTTGAGCTTCGCAAAGAAGATGTTTTGACAATGGAAGAGCTGGATGGTGCGGAATTTTCTGTGTATATGGACAAAGCGTGCACCATTCCCGCGCAGCTTTGGGTCAGTGAAGAGGCGTATAATAGTGGTCTTCCCTCCACCAATATTTTCCGTGTCAAGGACGGATACGCGCATATGTGGGGGCTTACTACAGGATATTCTTATTTCATTAAAGAAACCAAACCGCCTGATAAACCAAATTACAGTATGGCGCACGGCATTATTTGCCTGACGCTGGCGCAACAGGGGCTTGCGACCTATACCATTGAAATTTTGGAAGACGGCGAAGACGGCATCTCTCCCGGCTATACCGTTCACAATTTTTCTGTGGATGTTAAAACTTTAAAGGCATATTGTACTGTTACCAATGCGCAGGATTGGGTCAGAGAAATTACCTCAGTGGATATCTTCAAAGAATGGGACGATGACAAGGATCATCAGAGCGATCTGCCTACCTTCTATTTGTTGGTCAAGGGGCAGGACGGAATTTTCAGGCGCATACGCGAGATCAAATTGGGTGCGGATAACGGCTGGGAATACACCTGGACCAATCTACCCAAGTATTATGTGGATGCACAGGGAAATAACGTGGAAGCCATTGAATACCGTGTGGAGGAGGCGTATTATGCCGGATATGTTCCTACCATTGAGAAGGTTGATAAGATCGCCACAGGCGAAAAAGTATGGGCAGAAGCCTATTCGTTCCAAAACGGTGAGGTCTATGTTTTAAAAACGATGTATGGCTGTTTGGCAACCCAGACCTCCACATCCTCCCGTCTTGTTTGGGTGGATGAAGAAACTGCAAAGACTTCTCCTTTGGCACTTTGGACGGCAACTGTCAATCAGGACGGAACGGTGGTATTTAAAAACCAATCGGGAAGAATTTTGCAATTCAGTTACCGTACGGGCTCTGTTACAAGTAGTAATTTTATCACCACTACCGGCACGACAAATACGAAAATGCAGTACGAGCAGGCAGATGGGCAAGGAATCAGAATATATTACACAAATAACAATATCAAGTACTATATCGGTTCCACTGTCAATCAAACCGGCATTGCGGCTGCGGAGCAGGCGAACGGCGTCGTTATCACGCCTCTTGTGGAAAAAGAAGAAGAGATTATCGTGGAGAACGGTACCTTTGTTTACCGTGTTATCAACACTCCGATTGATGTTTCCAATCAGGTTTCGGTTACGATCCATAAGAAGTGGGAGTTGGGTATTATCAATTCTCAGGCGTATTTAACCTATCAAATTCCAATCTCGCTGTATGCAAACGGTGTGGATTCAGGTCGGTATGCGCTGCTTACTTTGCAAAACGGCTGGACGGTAACCTTTGAAGGACTGCCGTATAAGGACGATGACGGAAATGTTATCAAGTATTCCGTGCTTGAGCATTGGAATGAAGTAGGCTGGGAAATTTTCTATGGGGATATGCACTATACTGAAGGTGCACCCGGAAAATATACCACAACGATTACAAACCGTAACCGTGCAGGACATGGCTATGAATTGCCGGCAACCGGCGGACAGGGCGGCGCTCCTTTCGTATTCTTCGGGGGGGCAATAATGTGCACTACGGTTATATGCGGATATGTGTTGAGGCGCAAACGTGAAAGGAGGGAACAGTAATTAGGCACCTCTATGTAGCGGTAAAACCTTGCGCCGCAAACGTATCTGCTGATAATACATTAAAATTTTTTTGAAAGGAAAAAGAAAATGAAAAAGTTAGTTACCCTTTTATTGGCTGTTATGATGATTCTGACTCTGGCAGCTCCCGCATTTGCAGATGGTGAAACCGAATCCGGCTCCATTACCATCAACGGGGTTTCGGAAGAATCCACCTATGAGATCTATAAGATCCTGCATTTGGAAAGCTATGATGAAACCAGTATGGTGTATTCTTATACCGTAGAACCCACTTGGGAAGCATTCTTCGGTACCGATGATGCCAAAGCATACTTTGCGGTTGACGCGCAGGGATATGCTACCTGGATTGCAGCAGAAGATGATGCAACCGTGGCAGCATTTGCCAAGCTTGCACTTGCGTATGCAAAAGAAAACGGAATTGATCCTGTAAAGTCTTCCGAAAATGATGGCGAATTTGTCATTACCGATAAATCCGGCGTGTTCAGTAATTTGGAACTGGGATATTATCTGGTAGATTCTACAGTAGGTGCACTGTGCGGTCTGACTACCACCAAGCCCAATGCTTCCATCAATGCCAAAAACCAGATTCCCATCATAGAAAAACAGGTTCATGAAGATTCCACTTTGCAGTGGGGCAAAAACAACAGTGCGGATATCGGACAGACCGTTGATTTCCGTGCAACCATCAGCGTGCATGAAGGTGCTGAGAACTTTGTTCTGCACGATAAAATGGGTGTAGGCCTTACTTATAAGGGTGTTACAAAGGTTGAGCATGTAAATCCCGATGCAGGCGATATCAGTACTGTTACCCTAACAGAAGGTACAGAATATACTGTACAGGAAAGCGGCAGCGGCGAGAGCACTTATGATGCTGACTGTACTTTTGAGGTTATATTTACCGAAGAGTTCTGCGAATCTCTGGAAACCAATGACAAGATCGTTGTATACTATTCCGCAATGCTCAACAGAAATGCTGTGATTGCCGGTGCAGGTAACGTCAACGAAGCGGTTTTGACCTTTGGTGAAGGCCACGAAACTGCTCCCAGTTCCACCGTTACCTATACTTACGGTTTTGACCTTGTAAAGACTAACTCTGTGGGTACTCTGATCGACGGAGCACAGTTCAAGATCTACGATGCTGAGATCGGTGGAAACGAAGTAGCAGTTGTTCTGATGGATGACGGTGTGACCTACCGCCGTGCAAGAGAAGACGAACAGGGTATTGCAATTGACGTGAAGGACGGCATGGTAAGACTGGTTGGCTTTGATAACGGCAAGTATTATCTGGAAGAGATTGTTACGCCTGCCGGTTACAATAAGCTGGCTACCCGTCAGGCTTTCATCATTTCCGATAAGAATTTGGATGCTACGTTTAACAACGATTTATTCTCCACCGGCTCCGGTGTGCACGTTGTGAATAAGGCAGGTACCATTCTTCCCGAAACCGGCGGCTTCGGTACCACTATGTTTATTACCGTTGGTACGATCCTCGTTCTGGGTGCAGGTGTTCTGCTGGTAACCAAGAAGAGAATGTCCAAGCTGGTTGATTAATTTTTGAAAAAGATCGATCGGTCACGGTTTTTCCGTGACCGATCGAAAACACTGAAATGCGATAACGCTAGGGAGAGGCTTATGAAAAAGAGAAGATGGACCACCATCATTTTGCTGATTTCGTTTTTCATAGGTCTGTCCGTGGCGTTATACCCGTCGCTGAGTAACTATTGGAATTCGCTTACGCAAAGTGAAGCCATTGTTGACTATGAAAAAATGCTGCAAAGTATACCCAAAGAGGATTACTCAAAATATTTTGCCAAGGCGGAAGAATACAATGAGCAACTGAAAAAACTGGATTATCCTCTTATTGAATACAACACTCTGCAGGGGTATGACGAGCTTTTGAATCTAACGGGAAACGGTATGATGGGTTACGTGAGCATTGGAAAGATCGGAATCGAGTTGCCTTTGTATCACGGTACTTCCGATGCTGTACTCAGTACTGCCATCGGTCATTTGAAGGGCTCATCTTTGCCGGTGGGGGGACTCGGAACACATATTGTTGTATCGGCGCATCGCGGATTACCTTCCGCCAAACTGTTTACCGATCTTGACCGTATGGAGCTTGGCGACACCTTTCAAATAACGATACTGGATCGAATTATTATCTATCAGGTGGATCAGATCCGTATTGTAGAACCCGATGATCTAAGCTTACTTGGCATTGAACAAGACAAGGAATATTGCACTCTGCTTACCTGCACACCCTACGGCATCAACACACAGCGATTATTGGTGCGCGGGGTGCGTGTAGACTCCATTCAACAAAAGAACATATACATTACAGCGGATGGATACAAGGTGGACACCTTGATCGTTACTCCCGTGGTAGCCCTCCCCATGCTGTTGGTGTTGATTTTGATCGTGTTTTTTAAACCTGTGAAAAAACAATCTAAGATAAAGTAAGGAGTGACAGCGTAAAAAATTGCGGTTAATCGCACTTATCAATGCACACTCCAAATATGGGGAAATAATGTGAAGCAAGTTTTAGAAAATTTTCCTATCTCGGCCCCATTTGTGCCACACGGTGGTACAAAAATTCAATTGCACTATTTATGCTGATGCTATGCATCAGAATGGAGATTAATATGAAAAAAACAGCGGCATTCATGGCATTTATATGCATATCTTTTTGTCTTTTGTCCTTTGCTGCATGGGCAGAACCCATTGATACGCAGCGAAGCTCCTCGCTTACCTTGCAGTACCGCTACGGTGAAGAAGTGTTTCCTGATCTGACTGTCCAAACCTATCGTGTTGCGCAGGTTTTGAAAAATGGGGAATACAGCTTAACTGGAATATTTAGCAAATACCCGATCAATATCGAAGGGATTCAAAGCCAAAGTCAGTGGCGCAGAATTGCCACCACCTTTGCCGCCTATATTGCAGCGGACGAAATTTCGGCTACCCAAAGCCAAATAACCGATCAAGAAGGCTTTGTGTGTTTTGAAAATCTGCAGCCCGGTATGTATTTGACCCTTTCTGTGAGAGCCGAAAAGGGAAGTACTGTGACTGTATTTGAAACGTTTTTGACAGTGATTCCTTATCCTGAAGAGGACGGAAATTATCTATATGACGTGACAGCTTATCCCAAATGCGAACAGTTTATAAGCGAACCGGCGCAGCAGAGTTATAAAGTAGTAAAGCAGTGGAAGGACAGCTCGTATACCGATCTGCGACCCGAAGGCGTAACGGTGGATATTTTCAAGGATGGCGTTCTTCAGTCAAGTCAAGTTTTGACTGCGGAAAACAATTGGTGCTACAGTTGGACAGCGCCGGATGACGGTGCAAAATGGCAGGCGGTGGAGCGTTATGTTGCCGAATATTATACTGTATCGGTAGAGGAATTTGATACCACGATCGTGATAACCAACGTGTATGACGGGAATGAAGAACCGCCCCAGACAGGGGATACTACCCTGCCACACGCCTATCTTTTGATTGCCGGTGTACTTGGGATCACTTTGGTCCTTGTGGCGGCATGGCGCCGGAGGGTGGGCATATGAAAGGAAAACGGCTGACTCTGATCTTGCTGGTGCTGGGGGTGCTGTTGATTGCGGGTGCCGCAGGTTATTTCGTTTGGATGCGTTACAGCATAAGTCAAAATGCAAAGTATGCGAAAAAGACGGTAGAGACCCTTTATACGTTGATGCCCGAGGTGAGCAGTGGTGCACTCGATGACCGCCAAAATGCCGCCATGTCTGCAATTGAAGTGAATGGAAACAGTTTTGTGGGTATCATAGAAGTGCCCGCGTACGAAAGTAAACTGCCTATTTACGCAAAATGGGATGGCGAAAAAACCGTTTGCTTCCCATGTCGGTATCTTGGCAGTCTGTATAACGGCACGTTGATCATCGGCGGCAGTGATAACGACGGACAGCTTGATTTTATCGGTGAAATCTCCATCGGCCAGACAGTCTATATAACCGACACACTGGGCGTGCGCTATGCTTACAGTGTCAGCAGTATCCGCCGCGTAAAGGACGTATCCACCGAAAATCTTTGCAAAGAAAAAACAGCACTGACCATCTTTGCAAAGAATAGTCTTGATTTTGATTATACAGTGGTTTACTGCGATGTGTCTGTAAAGTAAGGAAAGCATTGAATATTTTTTGGAGCAGTTTCTCGTGGGATAACGTCATTATTAAGACAAAATTCGTAGTCCATTTGAAAAAAACATTGTTAAAAAAATATCATTTTTGTTGTTATAGCATATATAAATGGAAAAGTTTATAAGAATTTTACCCAAAAAGTGAATAACCCCTTGACAAGTCAATGCGAAATATGATATGATATTCTTGTCAAGTTAGGAACAGGACGGGTTATACGTATTGGTATGAGCAAGTGTAAAATTGTCATGGTTACCTCCTGCAAGGGCGGTGTGGGAAAATCCACGGTTTGCGCCAACCTTGGGCTTGCCCTTGCCAAAAGCGGAAAGCGTGTATTGCTTTGCGACTGCGATTATAATATTCATTGTTTGGATTTGATTATGGGACTGCAAGACAGCATTGTTTTTCATGCAGCAGATGTGGTTGCAGGTCGTACAAATTTGGGAAATGCTATTGTAAAGTATCCCCAAACCGAGGGCCTTTATTTACTGGCGGCTCCCGAAGACGGAGGCGCAGAGATTACTCCCGACGGCTTTCGTATATTGATCGAGACAGCAAAGGAACTATTGCACCCGGACTATATTTTCTTGGATACACCGGGTGATCTTGGAAAATCCTTTCAATATGCGGCTTCGGTATCCACCGGTGCATTGGTAATCACCACGAATCAGCCCACCGCCATTCGTGCGGCTGAAAAGACGGCTGCTGAGTTATATGATCGCGGAGTGGATCCTAGATTGATTATCAATTATTTTGACCTTTCGGATCTAAGGTCTTATTCCAAAGAAGACCGAAGCAGTATCGTGCAGATTATTGATCAAACTTATACCAGACTCATTGGCGTGATTCCTTTCCACTATTACTTAGGAAGAGCACAGGAAAAGGGGTCTTTGTATGACAGTTTGCGTGGCGATATTGTAGCTGCGTTTGAAAACATAGCTAACCGTATGGAGGGCAAAGAAGTACCGCTGTTTCATGGTTTTCGAGAAAGAAAGAAGATCAAGCGGGTAATTTAATTAAAAAGAATTTAAAAGGGGGAAATTTCATTATGGAAATCGCTATTATTGCGGATGACAAGAAGAAAGAGCTGGCAGTTGAGTTCTGCATTGCTTATTGCGGAATTTTGTCCAAGCACCATTTGTGTGCAACCAGCAAGACAGCAAAGTATATTTCCGAAGCAACGGGTTTGGCGGTGGAAAGTCTGTTTACCGGCAGTCTTGGCGGTACTGAACAGATTACTTCGCGTATTTCGTATAATGAAATTGACCTGCTTCTGTTTTTCCGCAATACATCCCCGGATGCGCTGAAGGCAAGCGAAGATATCAATTTGTTGCGTGCTTGCGATATTTATAATATTCCGGTGGCTACCAATATTGCAACAGCGGAGGTTTTGGTGCGTGCACTGGAACGCGGAGATTTAAATTGGCGTGAATACGTTAATCCCAAAACCAATTATAGAGGATAAATAAAACGGCCGGGTTTTTTGACCCGGTCATTTTTATATGGAATATAAAGCGAGAAGGAGATGCGAAATGCATCTCCTTTCGTGGTATTAAATGCGGTACTTTTTCTTTATGACAATTGTCAGAGCAAGTGTTGCAAGTACCACTGCGATCATGGCAAACATTGCGTTGTCGCCCGGTTGCACAGGCGAATCAGGATCCGCGGTCTCTTCTTCCACGATAATGGTGACGGTGACTGACAGACCGTTTTCGGCAGAAGCACTGATCTCATAGGAGCCCGGTGCAGACAGATCCAGTCCTGTTGTATCCCAGGTTACTGCTACGGGAGCTGTTACGCCGGTGTTATTGTAAAGAAGAAGTGTTGCGGGCAGATCCGGGGAATCTCCTTCGGTTATGGTGATGGTAGGATTGATAAGCAACTGGCAGGGCTCTTCTTCCGGAACAAACGGAAGAATCTTTCCGTTTAAGATGAAGTTTTCATAGGTCACTTCCATTTCAGCGGAATAGGACCCGGAGCGAGCAACTAAGCCGATCTTCAGATCTGCAGAACCGGCTACCGATGCATTGGTGATAGTTTGGCTGATCTTTGTCCAGTTTTCGCCGTCGTAGCTGTAGTAGCCGCTAAAGACGTTTCCTTTTTTGGTCATTTTCAGATACGCGGGGGCATTGCTATTGCTTTCGGGGGTGTAGTGCTCTTTATAACCATCTTGATAGTTGGACAGACAGAAGATATTACCTCCCAGATAACTGTGGGAACGGCGTTCCATGGTGACCATGTTGGCGTTACCGGCAAAGGCAATAAGCCCGACCGACTGGAAGTCACGAGACAGCCCGCCCGATATCTTGATGGCGATCTCGAAATCACCATCGGGCGCGTCGGTGACAAAAATATTTTGAGGCGTGTTGTTCACGTCACCTGTGAGAATGGTCATCTTCAGGGTGGTGGGTGTTTTGCTCGAAACGGTAGGGAGCTTGTTTTCATTGGTATTGATGATGGACCAAACGCCTTCATCGGTGCCCAGATCCATATAGACGAAGATCGCGATGTGTTCGTTTTCGCCGTGTTTGTTGGTGGCTGTCAGCAGAGTAGCACCGGGGGTCTTGCCGCTTACCATACCGTCTTTGTCTACGGTGGCAATGTTTTCATTGCCAATGATGTAGCTCAGTTCGTCAAGGTCGGCATCGCCCAGGACATTACCTGCCACAACCTGCAGGGACTGTCCTTTTTTGACTTCAAATACGGGAATATCGTATTTGCTTGCGGGATCGTATACTCGCACTTCGATTACAGCGGACAGATTGGACATGGGGCTGGAAAGAGTGATGGTGGTAACGCCTGCTTTCAGCGCCTTTACAGTACCGTCTTCGGAGATGGAAGCGATAGAAGGATCACCGATGGTGGTGATCAGATCGCATACATCTGCTCCTGCGGGAGTAATGGTAAAGGTAACTTTTTCGCTTGTTCCGGTCGCAAGGGTGAGCTTTTCTTTGTCAACGTCAATGTTTTCAGCAAAGTTTATATCCTTAGCCTTGCGCAGCATGACAGTAAATCCGCCGTTGTGAATCATGCTCATATCCAGAACTGTTTCGCTTGTTACTTCTTTACTGTAAACATCAAATTCCTTGCGTGTCTTATCTGCATAGAAGGTGGCGATATACTTGGTGTCGGGATCCAGGAAATCGAGGCTGAAGGAAACCTTTTGTTCCCCGTTTGTGATACCTGCCACATACCAACTCTCGCCCTTCTGACGGGCAAGTACTGTGTATCTTGCTACCTGACCGTCGATGAATTCCATATTATCCCAGCTGGCGGGCAGATTTTTCAGCAACGATTGGACTGTGCTGTTATAATAGGTATCAGGATTGCTTGCCATACAAGGCATACCGGACTCAAACATCACGGTCAGCGCCAACTGTTGTGCGGCAGTGGTGGTAGAGCCGTCGGTAGGATAGAGGTGAGGAGTAATATCCATGGGACCGCTGACAGCTCTGGTGTAGGGCCAAACAGTGGTGTCAGTGCTCCAAACACCACCGTATTCCTGCCCCTTCAGCGATTCACGGTTGATGACATTGGGCCATGTGGCGCGTTCGCCGGTGGACTTGTTAGCGCCGTGGATATTTACGATTAGGTGTTCTTCGGCACACTTTTGATAGATGGCTTCCAGTCCGTCGATACGTTCTACCGATTCGGATTCAAAAAAGTCAGCCTTGATGCCTCGGATGCCGATATCTGCCCATTCGGCAAGAATTTCACGTTCTTCGGGAGTATCCAGATCGCGGAATTTCACCCAAGCGATGAAGTACACGTCTTTTTCAGCGGCATACTGCACCAAATCTTTAAAGTAGTCGAAATAGCCGTCATAATATTTGCCCGTTACCGAGAAATTGGAGCTGGGCTGCCAACCTTCGTCAAGGATCAGGTATTTCCAGCCCATTTCAGCCGCCAGATCCACATAACGCTTGATGGTGGATTCGGTGCGCTGCCCCTGGAAGCCTTCGGACAACCACATCCATGCGGTAATGCCGGGTTCTACCCAAGAAAAGTCGCCTTTTGCTCTGGGATTCAGATTTTCAGTCAGATCACTTTCGGTGATAGTTTCCAGATCCCCCACGATACCGAATCTCCAGGGAGAAGTGAAGGTAGGATCCAGAGCAATGGTGACATTTGCAGATTGCTGGGGAGCAGAGGTCAGTCCCAGTGCATTGCCGCCTTCTCCGTCGATGGAGGAGCCGTAGAAGCTGTCGCCGTAGAGATCCGCTTCGTTGATCAGCGTATAGATGCCGTTGTAGCGGCAGAGTGCGGCAAACATCAGGTGCTTGCCCGTGGCATTTTCAATTTGGATGGAGGGGAAGCCGGATTCGTAGGAATAGGTTTGATTCATATCGGAGACTTCGGATGCCCATACGGTGGTGCCGGAAGGGAATACAAAGTTGGTTATTTCGTCGGTGACATTCAGTGTGCCTGTGGTACCGTCCTTCTTGCCAATGACACTGCGCAGTGCAAAGCCGTCATCATAGGCACGCAAAATTACGGTGTAGGTATAATTGCCGTTTGTAAAGGTAACCGACTGTTCATTGTAGTGGTCGTGCCCTTGTGCATAAATACCGGAATAATTCTTATAGGTTTCGTTGGTTTCGGTGATGGCGGTTTTGGAAGAGAAGGCAAAGCCTTTTTCCAAAGAGAAGTCAGTTCCTTTAAAACCAATCTTGGATGACTCCACAACGGTGATACCTTTGGTGGAAACCAGATATTTCAGCCCGTCTGCGGTGTTGGAAAGAAGCATTTGAATGTTGCCGGAGGGAGAAGCCAACAGAAAATCAGCGGTGCTGTTCTTTGCAATGCAACGCACTGTGACGGTGGCTTGTGTGCTCATAGCATCCTTTTTGACATTGCAGGTAATCGTGGCAGTACCGATTCCGTTTGCGGTAATCACGCCGTCTGCCGATACGGAGGCAATGGCGTTATCAGAGGATACATATTCGATCTGCAACTGATCTACGGGAATTGCCGCACCTCCGTATGCAATGGCAGAAAGATTGATCTTGGTGTTATCGCCGACGGTCAGAATGTTGTTCGTCACAGAGGCTTCCGCTTTCTGCAAAAGTCCGCCTGCCGAAGGATTAAGAAGCAGCTTGGCATCACACCATGCAGTATGGTCCGCATAGTTCGTGTGGTCAGCCTGGGTGGTAATGAGGGACAGTTTTTTAGTGCCCTTTGGAATATCCACACGGATGAATTCCGCTTCGGAATCAATTTTCAACATGCTGGATTTGTAGATGGATACGCCGTCTGCTTTGACTTCAAAGTCGGCGGATGCCTGTTCCTTGTAGCCTTGACTACCGTCATTGATGCCGATATAGGCAGTCAGCGCTGTGGCATCCAGATTGGAGATGTCGTATTCGATTAGCGAATCCACATGGGCAAACAGCCCTTTTTCAAAGGTCATGGGATCGCCCGCGTTGTTGAGTTTCAGCAAAGCGCCGTTTAGGTCTTCGTCATAGTGCACATCCGACCATCCTGCCTGCGCTGCGGTGGGAGTCAGGTCACTTAAATAGACACTGGGCGTTTCTGCCGAGGTGGAAAAACACAGACCAACAATGCTTGTTAAGGAAAGTGTCAATACCAAAATGATAGAAAGTAGATGCTTTTTCTTCATTGTAATTACCTCCCGATTATGATAACTATATTATATATAAAAAATATTTACTCGTCAATAAACCCAAAAGAAATAAGTGCTTTTTGTAATTATTGTCAAAGATGCCACCTGCTTTTGTGCAGTATGACGAACAAAAATATACCCGACGTAAATTTCCGTCGGGTATATTCTAAAAGCTATCTTTAGTTGATTTTAATAAACGGTATTTCGGTCATGAAAAGGTGTTATATCGTTTTTGCCATTTCTTTGGCGCGGGCAAGCAGTGTTAAGTAACGCTCATCTTCGCGCACACCGTTAAACCAAGGCCACTGTGTCATTGCCACATAAATATCCTTTGGGGTTTGCCAAAACAGCCATATATAGGGTGCCCAAACCTTGTGCCCGTCTTCAAAACAAATATCGGTGATATACTCTGTGGTGTGTTGTACGGTTGCTTTGCCGAAAATGGCGTTGTTACCCACTTCCATACATTTTCCTTTGGGGATTCGATTCCAACGCTCATATAGCGCAAAGGTGTTTTCAAGCATGGCAAAGCCCTTTTGGGTGTTTCCGCAAGCAATCAGCGCACCTGCCGCCTTCAAGGAAAATTCGGCATAGCAGCCGCACCAAGCCTCGGGGACTATGCCGTCCTCGTCAAATCCCTCAAGCAGCCGCATTTTGTGCTTTTCCCATGCGGCTGTACGCGCGGGCTCGGCAAAGTTTTGAACGTATGCGGGGTGTTCTCGTTTGCCGTAATAATTCATATTGTAGCGACCGAGATATTGCATAAAGATCAGTAGATCGGTGGCGCTTCGCTCCCGTCGGAATTCATCAAAGCGTCCCTGTAGAATATACCGTTCTTCGCGCAATTCTCCGATTGCGATGGCTTCCTGCCAATTTAGTTCGCTTTTACCGATCAGATCCTCCAATTCATCGTCAGTGGCGACAAAGCACATGCGGTGAATGGATGCACGGCGGTATTCTTCATCTGTGCACTGTGTCATGATCTTTTGGTGTATTTCTTTCAGAAGAGCCATATTTTCTGAAATGCTTTCCATATTATTTACGACGCATTCACCAAGAGCATTTATCAGTTCAAAATTATTCGGATATTTTTCATACATTTCTTTGGCAAATGCCAGCTTTTCTGCCTTTGAATATTGATTGCTTCTATACTTATTGCCAAAAGCAACCATGTCATCATCCATGGTTGCCTGATCGTTGCCGACCAGCTCATCGACCGTGATCTTAAAAAAGTTAGCAATACGCACAAGTAGGGTAATGTCGGGGTACCCGCCGCGCTCCCAATTGGATACGGCTTGCGCAGTAACTGTCAGAGCATTTGCCAGTTCCTCCTGCGTCATGTTCAGTTTTCTTCTTTCGCGAAGAATAATTTCTCCGATTTTTAAATCTGCCATAAAAACCTCCGTTTGAATGATTGATAGAGGCGCGCACCTTCTGACAATATAATAGCATTTTTTGATTCAATAATCAATAACTGTATTTTTTAGTTTTCTCAAGCGATATTTGAAAAAAGCAAACGCTGTTTGAAAAAATGTATAATAAACGACACAACCGTACTAATGCGGTTATGTCGTTTGGAATAAGCTCAATTTTTTATAAACGGTATTTCGGTCATGCGCAGTTTGGCACAACCGTATGGGTAGAGTTCTATTTCTTCCGCATCGCTAAGGGCGATTGTGGAATTGGGCACTTCATTTGCCACGCTGTCGTAACCGTCGGCGCAATCCCAATCGATCTTGGCAAGCTTAGCCTTGATGGTGAGCTTGGGGCAGTTTCCCCAAAGAGGGGTATCAAAGTATTCGATGTTCAGCACCGTTTCCTTGTCCCATACGCGGTCAATGACGATATAACCATGGGTAACGGCAGTAGGGATGCCACTTTCTTGGTAAAAGACGGTACATGTAGTTTGAATGTGAAAGAAACGGGAAAAACGCCCCTTGTGTATATTGCAGAATTGCGCATCGGACGTGCCAAGGTGCAGTTGGAAAACTCCGATCTTGCGTTGTATGAGGTCGCTCGCAGCTGCGGCTTTGGAAGTTATATTAATTTTTATAAATGCTTTCGCAAGTCGGAGGGATGTTCCCCCGAGGTGTGGCGGCAGAACCATCGCTGAAAGTGAAAAATGCAACCCACAGTTGCATACAGGTTGCTTTTGCGGTTATTGTATTTGCGATGATAATGCGTTATAATGCAGGTGTAGCTACAAAAAATAAATTTTAAGGAGAAATTACCTATGACGATCGGTGAAAAAATTAAATACCTGCGCCGCAAAAACGATGTGACCCAGGAAAAGCTTGCCGAATATCTGAATATTACCTATCAGTCCATCTCCAAGTGGGAAAATAACAATGCACTTCCCGATATTTCACTTGTGGTTCCCATTGCCAACTTTTTTGGCGTGACGCTGGATGAGCTGTTTGACCGCGACGGCGATCTGCAGACGGCAGAGATCGAGGATTATATGAGTAAGGATTATGATCTTGCTCATATCTCCTCCGCCGAGGCGGTGAGCGAGCGCATAGCCATGTGGCGGCAGGCGGTAGAGAAATATCCGAAGGATTTTCGTTGCTTGATGCATCTGGCACGTGCACTTCACACAAGCTTGCATTGGTGGCAGCATGCTGCTTTTCAGAAAAGCTATAATGACAACGCAAGGGAAGTGATCCGTATCTGTGAACGGATCCTTGGTGACTGTACCGATAACGGTATTCGCCAAAGCGCCGTGCAGACCCTTGTATATACGTATTCCTTTTCTTATTTAGAGGTGGCAAACGAAGAAAAGGCTGTGGAATACGCGAATATGGCAAACAGCATCTACACTTGCCGTGAGAGTTTGTTGCAGAATGCATACTTTACCGAAGAGGGTAAGAAAAAAGGACTGCAGCATAAACATTATTATGCCTTGACTTTGATGGATAAGCTGTGCGGAAATTTGATATATCGGCAGTATGCTACCACGGAAGAGTATATTTTTGCACTGGAAACGGCGCTAAAACTCTGGAAAACGCTGATATATGATGACAATTTCCTATTCGAGAATGTACGCGTGGGTTATATCTGCAGTCAGCTTGCCCAAAATTACGCCGTGCTCGGTGATCGCGATAACACGCTTCTGTATTTGGAAATGGGATATAAGTATGTCAAAGCCTTTGAAGAATTGCCCACAACAGATGGAGTGTATTATACTTCCGTGTTTGTGTGTGAGGCTGAAGGGGCAAAACATCCGTTTGATACCTGTATGGATTCCTTTACCGCGGATCTGAAAAAATCTTGCTTCGATTTTGTAAGAGAAGATCCTTCGTTTGTGCAGTTACAGGCAAAGGTGACAGAATAAAAAAACAAAGGCAGTTGCGCACGCAACTGCCTTTACTGTTAATCGTTTTCTTCTTCGTTTTCTTCTGTCGGAATGACCGAGATCTTTGCCCATTCGATGCGCCGTTCCTCAATCTTTTCCACTTCGATGTGAAGTCCGTCCACATCCACTGTGGGAGTACTTCCGTCGTCGGGAATGACGGTCAAGGCACTGTATATCATGCCGCCCACTGTGTCGTAGGATTTGTCCTCCGGAAAAGTGATATCCAATTCTTTACCGAGGATGTCAATTTCTAAAGTGCCGGGAACACGGTAGAGATTATCGCCTAATTTTTCAATAGGCGCTTCCTCAGTGTCGGGATCATCGGTTTCATCATAGATGTTACCAACGATCTCCTCCAGCAAGTCTTCCATGGTCACGATACCGGCAGTTCCGCCGTATTCATCCAGCACAACAGCCATATGTATCTTGTTTTTCTTCAGATCCGCCAGTAGCTTGTCTGCACGGATGAAGGAAGGAACAAAATAGGCAGGATAGCAAATATCGCGCAGAGACTTTTTCTCATCGGAGCGCAGGTTTAAAAGGTAGGAACGTACGCCTAAAATACCAACGATGGTGTTTAAGTCTTCTTCGTATACGGGAATACGGGAGTAACCCGATTCTTTAATAAGCGTTAAAATTTCATCATCAGCAGCACTTACATCAATTGCTGTAATATCGGTGCGGTTGGTCATGAGTTCGGCGGCGGTGGCGGTGGAAAAATCAAAGATGTTTTCGATCATTTCCTTTTGCTCGCTTTCAATGGTACCGCTTTCCTCACCCGATTCCACCATGATCATAATTTCATCTTCGGTGACTTCTTCATCCAATACCTCGGTGCCGATGCGGAACAGCCGAAAGAATACGGTGGTCAACCCTTTGATAATAGCCGACATGGGTATGGAAAGACGGTAAAGCAGGGATGCCAATGACACAGCACCATATTCGCCTGCTTTACGGGCACTGCGTGTGCCGATACCCGAGAAAATTCTACGCACAAATACCATATAAAAGCAGCCGAAGATCAGCGCACACAGTAGGGCAGAAAGAAGGGTATAAGGGAAATTTGCCAGACCTATCCATCTTTTAAATGTATTGGCGATGGGGGTAAGAAACGAAAAGCCGATCAGCCCTGCTTCTATGATGAGAAGCATCATTTGGGTTACCCAAAGAGCATCGGAAACTTTTGAACGATCCTCACCGAGGAGTTTTTTGAGTTTTTTTGCTTTTTTGTTGCCCTCATCCGCGTCTCTTTCAATTTTTTTATCATTTTGAGATTCGAGATAACCGCGAACATAGGATACAACTGCAGAAAGAATAAAGAAAACGATCAAAAAAATCAACTGCCACCAACTTCGGCCTGACAAGAAGGATTCCCCCTTTGTTTTTAACAAATATTATATTCACTATAACACACAAATACTAAAAAGTCAATAGATATTATTTTTTCCCCGGGCAGGAAATTGTGTAAAAAGGGAATTTGTCGGCGTACATTTTTACAGTGAAAGAAAGAACCAAGCCGGTATGGCTTGGTTCAAAGCGTTGATAGGATTGTTTCAAGAATACAAAGGAATCCTTGAAAAATGTATTTTATTTGTTTTTGGAAAATAGCTTTTTGCATACGGTCCAGTATTTCTCCAGATCCTTTAGACGCAGTTTGCGAATTGCAATATCGGCAAGCAGTAAAATGGCTGTCAATATGGCGATGGGAATGATCGGATTGTAAAGGATATGAATGCCGGGCATGCTCACCCCTGCCAGTTTTTTCATGTCGGTAAAAATATCTCCGTTACTGTAGCTGCATAAACTCATAAGAAGCAGTTTCCCGTCAGCCGCAAAAGCATCGTATTCTTCGGAATAAGATACTGCCATGGCAGTTTGCGTGCTGTCGATCAGGCGGTTATCGAAGGAAAATTCAGTGATTGTCAAATCATAAATGCCTTCCTTGCTGATGGGAATGACAGTTTCGTACATGCCGGGATAGATTTGAGTAAGATCGTAAATCATTTCCGAATTATCGTCAAAATGCACGGTCATACTCAGTTTGTTGTTGCTGTTTGTATTGGCCGTGGAAACCGAGATATGCGCTGTACTGCTGTGGACATCGGTATTTACGATTAGGGATGAATCGTTATGTACATCGTCCACAGTGGTTTTCACCATAGACAGAATCAATTGTTTGCCCGTTCCTTCTGACAACCATCTGGAAGACCATGTACCGTTTAAGTCACTGGTGAAGCAAGCCACCGTTCCAAAGCCATAGGTCCAAGAGGCAAAGATCGGATGATTTTTGGCTGTTGTAAGATAGGCGTTGGCATCTTCCTTGAGGGTGGTGCCCAAATAGCCGTCAAGGGCAGGCAGATTGGCAGTTCCCAACGTGTTGGTGAGTGCACTATCTTCTTTGATTACGGGGACTGTGTTTTGGATGATCAAAGAGCTGATCTTTGCTTGCTCAGTTTCACTGAGCATGATATCGGGCAGTTCCTCAGCGCTGTAAACATAGTAGTATCTTCCCTTACCGTAGGTCGCGATATTATCCAGTATGTAGGAAGAATAGCCGAGACCGATGGTAGAAACGGTAACATCGTTTTGATTGGCGTTAATTACCGCCTCATAATAATCTTTGTCGCTGGGCTGACCGTCGGACAGGAAGATGATATGCTTAATGGTTGCTTCTGATTTCAAAAGCTCTTGGTGCGCCAGTTTAATAGCTTCGGTGTAGTAGGTTCCGTTTCCAAGTTCAAGACCGGAAATGACGCGGGTGAGTTCTTCTTTATTAGAATCGGAAGCCCGGATGAGTGTGGATTCCAGTTTGGCTTCTTTGCTGAAGGAAACGACACCAACTTCATCATTATCTGTCATGGCACTTAGGCAATTCAATGCACCTTGTTTAGCAATGGAGATATATTCTCCCTTCATACTGCTGGAGCAGTCGAGCACTAACATGAGCGCCACTGAATTGGCTTCGATATTCTCTTTAATCATCAGTTCAACGGGAAGCATATCTTTGAGAGCAGTGCTTTGCATATTTCCGTACATGAAAGTATCTTTTCCCCCCACTGCCAATAGCGTTCTGCCGTAATCCGCAACGTACCGTTCTAACATAACATCATATCCACGAGGCAGATCAAAATAACTGACATTGGACAAAATGACTTCGTCATATTTGCAAAGCTTCACCAGAGAATCGGGAGCTGTGCGTGCAGAAACGGTCGTGACTGAATTTTCCTCGGAAAGTATATCAGCCAGTGCCGATGCATTTTCCACACGGTCGGCAATGATCAGAACCGATGGTTGATCGGAGATCGGTAAAAAGGTATATGCAATGTTGTTTTGGGGCAATGTATCGGTTTGGGTATCCAAAACCAATCGAAATGTGTGCATGCCTGCACTTTGGGGTGTGGTTTTCAATTCAATTACGTTGCTGCCCTGATTCAAGGAGCAGTTTTGGGTAACCATTACAGTATCATTGTCGTATAGTGTCAGGGTCACATTGCTTTTCAGCGTGCTTTTCAATTCGGCTACAAAGGTTGCTTCTCGGTTGACGTAGATTCCCTCGGGACCAAGGAAACTGCTGATCTGAATTTCATTTTCGTAAATGCGGGTGGTGTCGTAGTAAACCGCATCAATACGGATGCCTTTTGCGGCTAATTTATAAGCGGTGTCTTCGGCGTTTCCGTCGGTTTCTTTTCCGTCGGACATCACAATAATGCGGTAGGCTTTATCTTTTGGGGCAAGGGAGGCGGCGTATTCCAGCGCGGCTTGAATATTGGTTGCTTCTACTGAAAGCGGATGCAGCTGTAATTCCCGGCTGTCTGACTCCAAAGTTACATTGTATACCTGATCTTCTCCGAAAGCAATGACACCCACGGGGATATTTTGGTCAATGAGATCAAGCAGTTCTTCAGTGTGATCCAGAATGGTTGACTGTACATTTTTGGTGCTGTAGGAAAGATCCAGAAGCAGCATTACCGATTCTTCATTTGTGTGGTGAAGGATAGAAAAACCGGAAATGATCAGTACAAGCAGCAGAACAATCACGCAGTGCAAAACCACAGGCGCTATTTTTTTAAATGTTTTTCTGCGATTCTTGGGCAAAAGTAAAAAGGGAAGCAGAACGACTGCGATCATAGGAATGGCAAGCAGCATAAACCAAGGGTGTTCAAATGTAAGCTCAATATTGCTCATATGAATACCACCCCCATTCTATCATAAGGATCAAAAGCATAGCAAGCGCAAACCAAAACCATATACCCGAGATCGCTTCTTTTTTGACGGTTTCGTCATGGGGCTTTAGGGCAATGTTGATGATTGCGTCTTCTTCATTTGTAAACTCATCCTTGGGAATATGAACAAAGAAGTCAGCATAGTCACCGCCTTGTTCTGTTTGGATAATTGCGGTATAAATTCCCACGGCGGTGGCGGGAATAGTATGTTGCGATTCTGCAATACTCAGATGTTGGATGAAGCCGTCGGGGTGTTGCAGATACATTTTATTTGCTCCGGGAATAACGGTCAATTCTACCGTTTCACCTATCGTATAATCTGTGCTGTTTAGAATAGAAGGCACCGATAGTTCCACAAGATTACGCATCAAAACCAGGAAATCGGGTTTTAGGGTCAGATTGGAATTATGCAGATCAAAAGAAAATACGGTGAACTGTCTGCCGCTTGCCAGTTTGGTTGTAACACATACTGATGAACTGTTGCAGTAAAGCAGAGATTCAAAGGAATTATTTCCAATCAAAGTTACATAGTTTTTTACATATGTATCAGAAAGGATCAGGTCGGCATATAGCGGACTTTGAATATCATTGTTGCGTTTTAGCCTGGCAGCAGTATCATATTTGGCTCCAAGCGCCAATCCTTGAGGCAGGTTTTCGGTGCCGAATAGGATCACCGATCCGTCTTGCGGGTAATTTTTGGGAAAAATTCCGTCAAATATATACAAATCATATCCGGAAAGTTCACTGTCATCCAATGAGAGGGAAAGCGTGACTTTGCAGTTATCCAAAGCATTCAGTGCGCTTTCCAAATACAAAGGAGATTCGCTTGCAAGCAGGACATTGTATTTTTTTTGATTTTTTTGACACATGGCATAGGCGTTATCTGCTTCTAATGCATCGTTGGCTTCCACATATACTTCCGCTGTGTCAAAGGTTGAAAGTTTTTTTCTTTCAAAAATCACAGATGTGGGCGTATCGCTTTGGCAGTCGACAATCTGTGCGTCTACAATTTTTCCGTTTATGCGCAGACCGACGGTGACAGGAGCATCTTTGTGATAGCTGATCAGATCAGAGGTGAAAATAGTGGATTCTTTACTTTGTTCTGCCGTAAGTGATTCCACAGAAACATTCCATTCACCTTTATCAAGATTGATTACTTCGATATTTCCAGCCAGCATATAGTTTTGATCTGTATAAAACAATACTTTGGCATTGTCCACACGGTCACACATGGTTTGCGCCAGCGAAACAGCTTCGGCTGTGTTGCACTTTCCGTATGAACAAACAGCCTTATTCAGAGCCAATTTAGCCTCGGAGGCGGTAGCAGCGTTTTCAACCAAATAGGCAGCTTTGTCGGTTGCCAGAATGATGGTCAAGGTATGTCCATCGGAAAGATCATCGGCAAGGTTTTCCAGTTCTTTTACCGCACGGTCAAAACGGCTGATATGATGCTTGTCTTGTATTTGCATGCTGGCGGAACCGTCGAGAATGGCGATATAGTCATAGTTTTCTCCCTTTACCATCGCAGGCTTGGCGGCGATTAACGAAATCAAAATGATCATGCAAAGCTGAAGCAGAAACATCAGTATTTTTCGAAATCTTTGGATGGGAAAACGCTTTTTTTGGAAGCGTTTACTGAGATTCCAAAGATATGTACTGGAAACAGCGCGGTTTTCATGCTGTGATTTGATGATATATATAATGATGAGAATGGGAATGCCAAGTAACAGCCACAGCCCTTGGGGATTTAAAAATTTCATTGTATTAATCCTTCCTCAGTTGCTTTCATAAACAGGATCCGTTCAATGCTATCATCGCTGGAAAGAGTGATGAGCCCCACGCCGCGGCTTTCACAAAATTGTTTCAATTCGTTTTGATGGTATAAAAATGCCTCTTCATATGCTTTGATAGCAGAACGGTTTACTTCAAAGCGTTGGTTTTTAATATCATCTTCATCGCTGGATTCAGAATCCAGCATGAATACACGTCCGCTGAGTCCGGGGGTAAGCTCATCGCGGGAAAGAATTTGAATCAAATACACTTCACGTTTATGATACAGCAGATAATCCACAGCACTTTTCCAATCATATTCGGTCAGAAAATCCGAAATAATGACGGATAAGCCGTCATCTTTCCCGGGCTTTTCCAAGGAATTGATGGCTTTTCCAATATCGCATTCGCCATAGAAACGCATATGATTCAAGTTGTTTGCCGCATTGTAAAAAGCCTCTCTGCCTACAACGGTGTGACTCAGATTTTCACAGCGGTTTTCTCGCAGTGCATAATAGGAAAAACGGTCCATGGACTGTACTGATAGAAATCCCAGCGCTGCCATTAGTTTTCTTGCAATATGCGATTTGTTAGGGGTACCCCAATCCATGGAGGCTGAGGCGTCCAGATAAAAGCGGTGATGCAGTTGACGTTCGTCCACATACAGTTTCAGAAACAGCTTTTCAAATCGGGCATACAGATTCCAGTCGATGCGCCGTAGGTCATCTCCCGGAGTGTATTCGCGATAATCCGCAAATTCCATGGAGCTTCCGTATGCCTTGGCGCGTCTGTTACCGCCGAATAATCCGTTTAATGGCTGGTGTATATGCAGGTCGCGGGATTCCAACATGGCGATGAAGCTGTCGTCAATAATACTTTTCATAATATTAATGTTAATTAGGATTTATTTTTTCTTTTTGGATTTGGGGTCAATGACCGAAGGCAAAATCGGTTTCTTTTTGTCACATTCCGAAATGAGCTGTTCAATGAGAGTGTCCACGGTGATCTTTTCGGTAATCGCATTGAAACTGGGTTTGATTCTGTGCCTGAGTACCGGGTGTGCCAAGGCGTTGATGTCATCCACAGAAACATTGAAACGACCTGCCATCAGTGCACGGACTTTTCCTGCGGTGATCAGTGCTTGGCCCGCACGAGGGCTTGCACCGAATCGGATATACTTTTTAGTAAAGTCTGAGCTGGAAGTCAGTTCGGGATGGGTTGCGGTGACCAGTTTCATGGCGTAATGCAATACTTCATCGGTAATCAGGATCTCCTTTGCGGCATGGCGCATAGCAAGCAGGTCGTCTCCTGTCAATACCGCATTGGCGTGTTCTTCCATGGATTCTTGGGTCATGGTGACAATCGCAGTCAATTCATTGATATCGGGAAAACCTACCACCAGTTTGAACATAAAACGGTCCATCTGTGCTTCGGGCAGAGGATAGGTACCGTCTTGTTCGATGGGATTTTGGGTTGCCAAAACAAAGAAGGGCTCTTCCAAAAGAAATGTATGCCCCCCGGCAGTCACGGTATGCTCCTGCATAGCTTCCAAAAGAGCGGATTGGGTCTTAGGGGTAGCACGGTTGATCTCGTCTGCCAGAATAATATTGCTAAAAATGGGACCTTTTTGAAATTTAAGTACGTTTTGTCCCTTTTCGTTTTTTTCAATAATGTTGGTTCCTGTTACATCAGCAGGCATGAGGTCGGGGGTGAATTGGATTCTGGAAAAGGGAAGGGAAAAGGCTTTGCCAATGGAGCGCACCAATCGTGTTTTACCTACACCGGGAACGCCTTCCAACAGTACGTTGCCTCCTGCGATCATGGCAATAACCGTTTCCTCCACCACCGTTTGTTGACCCACCATATCTTTGGCAATTTCACTTAGAATTTCTTTGCTCTTTTCTGCAAAAAAAGCGATATCTTTTTCTGTGATCATATGTATTACTCCTTTGTTCCGTTTAGTGATGAAAAATAAGCATCCATAATCTGTTGCAGTTGATCGGGAACTTTCCCCGCTTTAAGTGCTGCAAGGTATTCGGCGTAGTATATTGCAAATACTTTTCCGTAGGTAACTTCACCGGAAATAGGGTCGTAAAAGATCTCGGTCATGGTGTCCTCCGGTTCCTCATTGGAACCGTCGCCGCCGCCCATGCTATCCTCTGTATTATTTCCGGGCATATCTCCGCCGGGCTTATTGCCACCCGGTTTGCTTCCGTTTTCACCCTCTTCTCCTTTGCCTTCTCCCTTGCCTTCTTCACCTTCGCCTTCACCTTCACCTTCGCCTTCTTCACCTTCGCCTTCTTCTCCTTCGCCTTTTTCTCCTTCGCCTTTTTCTTTATCGTTCTTATTATCAAGCAGTTCATCCTTGGCATCCGACATAATATCTTCCAGTTTTTCTTTTTCGGATTCTATGATGGCCTGCTTTTCGAGCGCTTTGTGAATGGCATTTTCGGCTTTATCAAAAGCTGTGGAAAGGTCTTTTTCAAAGGATTCGTTTTTGGGAGAAAGCTGTTTTAAATCGGTGGAAAACTGCTCCAATGCTTTATACAAGTCATCTGCAGGATCTACCTCGGAATCGGTCAATACGCGGTCAATGATATTATAAAGTCTTTGCACAAGCGAATTATCATTGCGCAGTTCATTTTCCAATTCATGCAAGGAATTTGTAACTTCTTTTGTTTCCCCTGCACTGATCGCTTGCCCTAACGCTTTGGTCAAGGCGTATTTTTGCAGTTCTTTTCCGATGCTGTTTTTGGTTAGCTGTTTATCCAGCAGGTCGGAAATTTCTTTTTTTGCTTCTTCTATCTTGCCCGCCTGCTCCAATTCGTTATCGGTCTTGTTCAGATCTTCCTCCAATTTATCGACGATTTCGTGAATGGAGTCCTTTAATTCCTCATCTAATTGGGAATTATTGATTTCTTCACGCAGTTGTTCGATGAAATCGCGAATGATCTGCTCTTGTTTGTTGTCCATATTAATTTCCGGCTCGGCAAATACAAAAATATCGTGGGGAAGAGAAAGCATAACTGCAGTCATGCAAAATACAATGCAACAAATGATCATATCGCGTGCCATGGGGCGAAATTTCATCTGCTTGGGAGAGGTGGACTCAATATGAGAAATAGCATCCGTTCTTTGCAGTTTTGCCATTTCGCTTTGGCAGTTTTGAAATTCCAACAGGGCACCTACACGGTCTTGTAATCCCAGTTCGCGATCCATGCGTGCGGCAACTCTTTTTTTGGTGGGATATAAGAAGAGCCCGAATAAAAGGATGAAAGACAAGAAAAATACAGAGACAAACAGTGTGAGCAAAAGCGGCCAATCGGTTTCTTTGACCATAATGTGATATATAAGAGATAGGAGAAATGCAAAGGAACAACCAACTGTTCCGGCAAAAAGAGAGGATTTCATCAGTCCTTCCAGCAGCAGTTTACGAGTAAAAGCGCGCAAAAGATTATTTATATTCATAGTAACAGCCTTTCCTATATATTGTTATTTATCTCAAAACCTATTCAAAGTAATTATAGCATCAATTCCATGATTTGTCTATATAAAAAGGAAAAATAGTGTAAAAACAAAAGAACCGATTCAATAAATCGGTTCTTTTGACTATGTTATGTAAGATGTGTGATTATCTCAGATAACCCTTTTTCTTGGTCACAACAACTGCTGCCAAGCTGATCAAAGCGACAAATGCGCCAACCATAACAAGAGTGGTCTTGTCGCCGGGGGCATCGGTAGTGTTGATGATGATGCCGTTGGCTGCTGCCATGCCATCGAAGCTGTCTGTACCGCTAGTTCTTTCAGTCAAAGTCATGGAAAGACGTCCTTCTGCCACTGCAGTAAAGGTCAAAGTAGCTACGATACCTTCCGCAAACTGAGCATCGTTTGCACCGGCAAGAACACCAAAAGAGAAGATACCGTCACTATTGGTTTCTTCCACGGTGTCGCCTACAGTTGCATCCACCCAGGGGCTCTTACCGGATGTTTTGTACAGACCAAGGTATTCATCACCGTCAGTACCGGTAATTTCGGTACATTCCAAAAGGTCCTTATCAAATTCCAAATAGCAACCAAAACCAAGGATGGTCATTTCCTTATTTGTGATGGTAACGGTAACGGTGTCACCAACGGCTACTTCTGTTTTATCAATGTCCAATGCAACATTGGGGATGTTTTCTGCAGATGCGGTGAAAGCGAGCATGGAAGCAAGCAGGCCGATGCACAGCAGAACTGCAAAATATTTCTTCATAATGATCCTCCTGATCAGATTATTTTTTATCAGTATATCATATAAACCTTAATTTTTCAAGTATTTTTCAAAATTTTTTGTATGAAATTTTTTCAAATATCAAAGGAATAATTCCGTGGAGACATATATTGACAGTTGATCTTTAAATTCCGTAATACCGGGAAAGAGCAGTAATATCATCTTGGGTGAGCACATCGTCAAAGATCATCAGTTCATCAATGGATGCCTTCAGGGCGTATTGCAGTTTTCCGGTACCGTCCTGGCCGATGTTCAGCACATCATAGCCATCAGCAGAGGCGTTTTGCAGACCTGCGGGGATAGCGATGGTTTCAAACTCGCCAAAGTCATAGGAGAACATAACTTTATTGGCGCTGCGATCTACTACCAGCACAACGTATACCCAACCGTTTTTGTAATCACCGGGCAGAGGTTGCTCGCTATCCATACGGGTGGAACCGTTTCCGAAATTGAATTTGATATCATGGGTGTTTCTCAGCGACAGAATCCAGCCCTTGTTTGCGCCGCTTTGCCAGTTTTTGTTTGAAAGAATGGAAGGATCGCCGGAAACACCGCCGGTATTGATCCAGAATGCCACACTGAAGCTGTCTTTGCCCGGGTGATAATCGGCAAGGGAAATATAACCCTTATCAAGAACAGCTGCCTTGCCGAAGATGCCGTCGCGGTAGGTAATGGTGCCGTGTTCGGTGGAGGCAGCATTGCCCATGGCATCGGCAGAGTTTTCATCAAATGTGAAATAGTTTTTTAGGGTCTTATCTTTCAGATAATTGGTAATATACTGCGCACTGTCTTTTGGCGGGGTGGGGGTGGATTCCTGATGACGAAAAGCGGGACCGCTCTTTACGGTTTTGTGGTAGTAAGCCGCGAGAGAAGCGATTTCTGCTTCGTTGAGGGCGCCGTCAAAAATCATAAATTCATCCATGGTGGCGGGCAGGGAAAGGTCGTATTTTCCGGTTCCGTCCTGACCGAGATTTAAGGTATTGAAGGCGTCAAAGGAAGCGTTTTTGAGAGATGCGGGAATATCGGCGGTGATCATGACACCGAAATCATAGCTCATATGTATTTTGCCGCTCTCACGGTCAACGATCAGAAGGAAATGCATCCAGCCTTCGTTGAAGTTTTTGGGAAGCACAGCATCCGCATCCATACGGGAGGAGCCGTTTCCGGCGTTAAAGCGAATATCTTTTCCGTTTCGAAGCGACAAAATCCAACCCTTGTTTTTTCCGCTGGCCCAATCTTTGTTGGAAATAATAGAAGGGTCGCCGCTGTTATCTTCCGCCTTCAGCCACATGGAAACGGTGAAGCTTTTGTTTCCGGGGGCATAATTGTTGATGGCGACAGAGCCGTCATCCAGAGCTACGCCCTTGCCGTAATAGCCGTCGATAAAGTAAAGCTTTCCGTTTTCCAAGATGTTGCCGCCGCATATATCGGTAACATTGCCGTCAAAGGGCAGATAGGTCAAAAGCTTCTTTTCATCAATGAAATTGGTGATGTAATCTTTGCTTCCCTTTTGGGGGGTGGGTTCTGTTTCGTGATAGCGATCGGAGTTTTTATCTACATATATAGGACGCTCGATGGCGGTAACACCCTTGAAAAGGCCAGAAGGCACGCGAGCGGTCCATGTGTCGGGAATGGAGTAGCCCAGAGCGTACAGCACGATGGCGGCGGTGTCGCGAATCTCAGCGTCTTGTATTTCACCCTTTTCAACGGTTCTTCCGCGTGCGGCAAACATGATGTATTTTTCGGTATCGGAAAGACCGCCGTGGCTCGTACCGTTTCCGCCGTGGTCAGCGGTGACGATAAACAGCGTATCATCCAAAATACCTTTGTTTTGGTATGCATTGAAAATTCTTCCGATATAACTGTCTATCTCAGTGATTTTTTCATAGTGCTTTTGTGTTCCATAGCCTACAGAGTGGCCTGTACTGTCGGCTTCGTCAAACTGAATAAACAGAGCAGTGGGGGCGTTGTTTTCCAAATATGCCAAGATTTCATCGGTCAGTTTGGCATCACTCAGCCCTCCCACTTTGTGAACGCCGATATTGTCTTCGATGATACCGACATTGATGGGATTCCAATGGGAGAAGGATGCCAATTTGGCATCGGCATTATTTTCGCGGATTACGCGGAAAAAGCTCGGAAATAAAGATGCTGGATCGTAGGGAGTATTTTCTACGATGCTGTTAGTCAGCTTGTGGAAAACGGGGGTGACACCATGCAGCAGAGAACCCCAGCACTGGGCGCTGATGGTGGGATTAGAAGTCAGCATTTGATAGGTGACGGCACCGTTTTGGAATATCTGATCAATAAACGGCGTCTCGGCATTCTTAAAATAGGCGCCTGCGCCGTCAACGCCGATGACGATAACGTGTTTGTAGGGTTCCATTTTTTCGGTATCATCTCCTTCGGGCGGTTTTACGGTGGGATTTTGGTTGGTGGGTGGGGTAACGGTGGGATCGGTGGTTTCGGTTGGATTTTCATTGGGACCGGTTGACGTGTTTTTATCTTTACCGCAAGCCGGCAAAAAGCAAGCCATAAGTAAGGAAACCATAAGAAGCAGGGCTACTCGTTTCATTGTTCCATCCTCCTAAAGGGGAAATATTCTTATATATAATTATACATAAAAACAGTGTTTCGTCAAGATGTATTTTGTATAAACATTACAATATTCACAGAATGAAACAACACGAAGCGTCCATTGGGATGATTCGTGTTGTGTTTTGGTATTTATTTGACTTTGGAGCGTATTTTAAATTGGTTTTCCAAAGGAGATCCGTCACCGCTGTTATGAGAGCTGAGCTTGGCAAAGTCGCTGGCGGCATAGCGCGCCCAGATGTCTTCTATAGATTGTCCTGCAAGCGGGGTATCTTTCAATATCTCCTGCCAAGCCTCTGCCCAGTCTTTGGCGAGATACTTGCGGCTTCGGCATACGGTGAAGTAGTTTAAAAGTATGTCTGTTTTGTTGTTAGAGAAGGAATAGTCCAGCCATACCAGGAAGCGCACAGAGCTTTCGCGGCTGTTTTCGCTCATAACTGTTTGCAGCTCCCAATTGGCGTCATTGTATCTTCCGTTTTCGAAAGCGTACAGATAACGGCAACAATCGGCAAAGCGTTCAATATAGCCGCTGTATTCGCAGAAATCGCCGTCCCATCCGTTTTGTATGACATGGGCAAATTCATGGGTCAGACAGTCGTAATCGTTGGGATGCTGCTGCAACCATCCGTCGTGCAGATGTACTGCATTGCCGGATGCCGATGCGATCTCATAGCCGCCGTCTTCAATGTCCAAGATGACTGTCAAAGGGCTGTCTGCAGCCTCGCCAAAGCGCGCATGCATACGGGGATAACATTGCCAGAACAAGCGGCTGATGGTTACGATCTGCGAAGGAGAGGTTTTTTCTGACCAATTTTTCAGCGTGATGCGGAATGTAAATTCTTTTTCATTGATGGTGGCAGTCTGCAAAATAGCATCTGCACTGACGGTGGTTTCGACAGTATTCTTTAAATAGACATCAAACACCGAGGCGTCCAGTCCCAAGAAAGAGAGCCCTTTGCATAGGTATTGATTGCCAAGGGTATATTCCTTCCCATTTTTGTCGGTAAAGGAAAGATCAAAGACTGCTCTTTCGTATTTTTCAAAAGTAGTATTGACATCAAAACAGATGCCGATATAGCCATACTCATTTTTGATATTCGAAAGAGAGGTATCTAGGGCAGAGGTGCCCGATAAATTGGTGCCGTCGGATTTGCGAAGATTGTAGTGGATCATGGTGTCTTGGTCCAAATCCAGCCCTACGTTAGCGCCTTCAAAATCGAAATACACAACCACCTTATCGCCTGCAAAGGAGGGGTTGCGTCCATCGGGGGTATAGGGAGATTTGCCGTCGGCAATAGAGGTGAGCACGCCGTCTTCGGCAATGATGGGAGGCTGTTTGGAAGGATCGTTGGTATCGGAGGGCGCTTTCTTTGCACCGCAGGAGGTGATTGTTAACAGAGAGATACATATTGTGCAGAAAATAAGTAGGAAAATACGTGTTTTTTTCATAAAAATCTCCATTCTGACACTTTGTGTCAGCACAAACAGTGCCATTAAATTCTAGTGCGCTTTGCGGCAAAAATGTGACGGACCCAATTTTTAAAAATTTGCGTGAATTGATAAATGCAAGATGCCTAAAATCAATCTTTCACGCTAACTTCCATGAAATATGATGAGAATAAATTTTATATGTATGTGTTGTGTGGGAAAACAATTCTTTACAAATCAATTCCCAGAAATTTCTTCGCCAAAATACCCACGATAAATGAGAGTAAGGCAACACCGATGCTGATGATCGTCATTTCTGCAAAGCGCGCGCCGAAGGGTTGATCCTGCGCTACGCCGATATAGTAGGTAAATGCGGAAATGATGAGCACCACAACGCAAAGCATACAGATAAGGGCATATAAATACTGATTGACGGGGAAGAGAAGGAAGGGCAGAATCAGCAGTATTACCGTGATCAGATAAGCGCTTCCCGTATATGCGCAGGATTTTAGGGCGTCATTTCTGCCCTCGCTGCGTGCCGACAGAAATTCGGAGGACGCCATGGAAAAGGTGGCGGAAATACCGACGATCAAGCCTGACAAAGCAATTAGACGGGTGTTTTGCAAGGCAAAAGCAAAACCTGCCAATGAGCCGGTCAGCTCCACCAGAGCATCGCTCAGTCCCAGCACCATGCTACCCACATATTTCAGCCGCTCTTCATCCAGCATTTGCAAAAGGGCATTTTCGTGCTCGCTTTCTTGATGCAGTATGGCGGTACTTTCGGGAATCTCGTCGGTCAGCTGTGCATATTTTGTTTGTGCACGCTGTTCGCCTTTTTCCATCAGCTTAATGGCAAAGGTAAATCCCAATATCCTTGCCAATAGGGTGAATTTGAGGATTTTTCCTTTCCGGGGTTTTAGGTCGATCCTTGTATAGGAGCGCCAGATTTCATAATGCGCTCGCTCTTCCTTGGAAAGACGCAGTAGGGTTTCTTTGTTTTCCGCTCCCTTGGCAAATTTTGCGATTCTTTCGTATATGATACTTTCCGTCAGCTCATTTTGCTGTATTCCTTTGATAATTTGAAGTGTTTTTTGAGAAAGAGACTGTTTCATGATTCTGCTTTTCTCCTTTGATGATCTTGTTGCGCTATGAAAATTGTTTTGCAAGATCGTTAAGTATTTTACAATTGTTATTATATCATAAAACAAACGGATAATCAAGGGTGCTTTTTTCTTTTCTGAAAATAAAAATATATGCCAAAAGCCGAGAATCCAAATTCTGCTTTTGGCATATAAAAATTATTGTTTTTGATTTTGAAAGCGTATAATTCCGATAACGGAGGAAAAAATGGCAATGCTTTCGCTGAGAATGCCGCCGATGGAAAACACAACGATATTATAAATAATCACAAGGGTTGAGGTTACCAAAATGCTCTTGCGCAGCAGTTGGGGATTGCCCAAAGACAGAATTACCGTGTTGGCGGCAAGGGCTGTGATCATTAAAAGCGAGATATAGCCCTGCCAGGAAAGGGCACCCACAAATATCATGGCAAGGGTGAGTATTATAACACCGGGATAGTATAGCCGAGAGCGCAGGTCCAGAAAATAGAATAGGATATTACGGACAATACATACAATATTCAAAGCAAAGCCCGTTGATGCTCCCAAAAATAGAAAACTAAGACAAGTGCATAAAGTGGCAAGGGTTTGGATGATCAAAAGCGTTTGCTTTTTATTGGTTTGGTAAGAAATAAAGGTAATTGCGGTGGAGAGAATACCGAGCAGCTGTCCAATGATTATGTTTTTCATGCGAATGCTTCCATTCAATACGTATTTGTGATAAGGGCATTATAGCACACCCTTTTCCAAAATGCAATCGGCATTTATGCAGATTCTTTTATGGTGATGATGATATTTCCCGTGTCGGTTTCGACGGTTAAACTACCTTGTTGGGCACTTTCAAAAGAGAAGCCTTCGGGAATTTGAATATTTCCCGTACTGCACCGTATGTTGAGCGTGCCGTATTGTTTTGGGGGAATGGAAATTGTGATTCGCGGCATTTTAAAATAGAAGCCGATATAATCATACCATTTTCGTGTGTCGTTGATTTCGATTTTCAGAGTGTTTTCTTGCACGCTTACCGAATACTCGATTTATGAGTCTTTATTTTTGATGGCGGCAAGGATACATACATCCAGTAACTCGCGTTTTAATTGAATATCCATTGTAATCCCCATTCTGACGCATAGCGTTAGTACAAATAGTACAATTGAATTTTTGTGCCGCCCTGCGGCAAAAGTGGGACGGGACCCACTTTGGAAAAACGCAGGCGTATTTCCTAAAATTCCAAGCGTGAATCGATAAATGCAAGATGCCTAGAATCAATCTTTCACGCTAATCCTCTGTTTAAATTGTTGCGTAAAAGATCAGAGCTTTTAAATATACAAGCTGTATTTGTCATATACTTTTTCTCACGCAATATATCATATCCGAAGTGTTGCATTTGTCAATAAATTCTGAAAAGTTTATAAATGCATTCTTTCCAAACGAGTCGGAAGATTTTTATATCTTTTCTGCGTATTCATTTAGCAGTCTTTCACATTCTTTGAATCTTTCATGATCGCGCAGGAAATCAAAGCAGGGCAGGGAAAGCTTTTGTATGCGCGCATTGCAGGCGTTTCCTTTGAAATTTTTACTGAAATTTTTGCCGTGCTCCAAACGGTTGACCATAGGTGCTGTATAGAATCCTTCCGTTTTTTTGGCATCTATGATACTGAATTCTACGCATTTTTCCAGCGCCTGCAATGCTTTTTCTTTGTTTTGGATTTGGGCATAGTTACAGGCGAGCAGAGAATATCTCCATGACATATCGGCTGCATATCCGCCGTAATTGCCGTCGCTGAGCAACAGATCCAGAAGATCAATGCTGAGTTGAATGGCTTTTATTTCCTCTTCGCAGTTAAAATTATGATTGGGCATGGTGATTGCTTCCTGTGAAGCACAAAATACATAATGTAAAAGACAGCTTTGTGCTTCCTTAATTCCCTCTTCGCCCTTTAAGATGCCCGCTCTCATGCTTTCTCTGCAATAGTACATACTGCTGCACATATCTGCATAGTAAAGTGCCTTCTCGGTATCCCCCATGCTTTCATATAGCGTGCACAAACTGAAAATTGCCGATTCGCGCAGTTTTATATCGGTAGAGGTATCTAAAATACGAGTAGCGAGGTGAATGATGCGGTTTGCTGTTTCTTGTGGGTATGGATACGGCATATTAACAAACAGAGCGGAGTTTAAGCGCTCCATGACGAATGCATTGTTGGGAAATTCATTGTGTGCCTGTTCCCATAACGCGATGCGGGCATTAATATCACCGTTTTTTTCATATATTTCTGCCTGTTTTGTGTATGTATGGATCCGATCTTCAATGCGCGCTTGCCCTACATTCAATAGATCATCGATGCTTACGTTAAAGTAAAGTGCAAGCTTTGGCAGAAGGGTAATGTCGGGAAATCCTTCGCCGCGCTCCCATTTTCCCACGGATTGCTGCGTGATGCCAAGATATTCGGCAAGTGTTTCTTGGGTAATGTTTTTTTGTAAACGTAAGGATTTCAGTGTATCTTTTAAGTTGATCTCCATATTGATTACTCCTAATATAAAAGTAATAAGCGCTTATCCTGTTATGATTGTATCACGCATTTTGAAAATTGGCAAGAACCGCATAGTTTTATTTGGGGTGTAAAATACAACCTGCAGTTTTGAAAGAGTAAACTTATGTGAAAACTTTTGGGAGAATACTATACCCCCAAAAAGTTTAATGCTTTTTGGGGGTGTTGGGGGTATATTGTTTTTAGGCTTTCAGTTTAACGGTTTCGTAGGCATAGCCATCGGGAGATCCTCCCCATTCACCGAGATCGTAAGCGCACAATAAAAATTCAATTTCTTCTATTTTGGTGATGCTGTTTTTCTCAAGATCTTCTTTTGTCCAGTACAAAGTTTCAAATGTGCAGGCACCGGGGGTAAGCAAGCTCAGAATTTTAGCATCCGACATAAATCCGTTAATGGCAGCATCTTCAGATTCAAAGCAAATTGCTTTCTCTGTTTTGTTTACCAAGAACAGATCCAGTTCGTAAACAAAATAATCATTCTCAGACTGGGTGCGATTGATAATGTAAGCGGTTACATGTTCATTGTCAACAATCATTGTATCCGTAGACTGAGGAACTCTTGTATACTTAACTGCTTTGTCTTCCCCTTTGGGATATATATGAACCGTTTTCTCTGTGGGTTCCTCATCGTAATGATTGCTGTCTCTTACGCTGAAGGTAATTTCAATATCGGTATATTCTCCAACATTGTACTTTCTTAACAACTTGTCGGAAAAACTAACGGTATCGTTGGCTGTATTTCCGGAAGTAACATCTGTAAACAGGATAGCATCGCAAGTGATTCCGTTAATCGAAGCATTCTCGACACCAAAAGTGAACGATTTAGAGGAAGATTTATTTTCCGCTTGAATGCCCACGGTGAGATTTCCTGAATAATCGGTGCCGAGCGTTTTGATTTTGAGAGAATATTCGCTATGATCCATAACAATAATTTCATCAATGGCAATTTCGGTGGATGTATTGGTGTCATCGGTTGGATGATTCTTATTATCTCCATTCTGTGTCCCTATGGCACCGCAAGAGACGCAAGACAAAAGCATCAGTACCATAAGAATAGATGCGAGCAGTTTTTTTCATTTTCTTTTCCTCCCGGATAGGTCAAAAATTAAGGTTGTTTATATAAACTTGCATGAAATTATAACACACTTTTACGTTTGTGCCAATGTAAAAGTGCGTTTTGGTAAGGTGATTATGAAAAATTGCGAAATGCTGACGGGCTTTGCATTTATATCCAAAGGAAGTATGTGAGCAATATAAAATTATAGTTTGAATTATTTGTTGTCGGCGGATTGCAGGCTTATTTTTTGATTAAAATACATACCAATAAAACAGAAAGAGAAACGGCAGCTCCGATTAACCAAACGCCGATAGTATTTTATGCTGAAACTGTAATATGTGGGTACGAAATGATCGCTGTGCCGAAAAAGAGGCAAGTAACTTGACTGTATAAAAACAATATGTTACAATGAATCCAACTGATCGACTGCACAGTTGACGAAAGGAGAGCATTTATGAAAACGATACGTTTGTCTGAATATGGCATTTTACCGGGTACCGATATAACCTCAGCACTGTTTTCACTATTTGAACAATATAAAGAAGATATCGAATTTGTTTTTGAAAATGCAAACTATTATTTTTCACCGCAGGATGCTTACCGTGCCGATTTTCGCATTTCCAATTCCGATGTAATGCCGCACCGTACCCTTGCGATCTATATGCAAGATATGAAAAATTGTCTACTGCGTGGAAACAGAGCCCGCCTTTGGATCTCGGGGCATATGCAGGTGTTCACCCTTGATCACTGTGAAAATATACGCATGGAAGGTTTTACTGTCAATTGGAAAAAGCCTCTTGCTGCCGAAGGCAGAGTGGTTGCCAAAAATGGGTTAGAAATCGATGTTTTTGTGGATCCGCAAATTTTTCCGCATCGTTTTGCCAACGATAATCTGGAGTTTGATATAGGGGCGGAGCAGTGGTATCCTTATGGGAAAAGCTTTATCGTCTTTGAGCCAAACGGTTTGCGCACCCGTCGAGGGGTGAGCGACGTTTGCGTAAAAAGTATCGCTCCTCTTGGCGGATCGGTCTACCGTATGACTCTATGCTGGGACGCGGATGTCCGTGTGGGGGATCTTCTGAATATGCGCCATTGTCCCCGCATTCACGCAGGGATCTTTACCGAGAAATGCCGTGATATTACGGTAGAAAATATTATCTTTTATTCCTGCGGAGGGCTTGGATGTTTGTCGCAGTTTTGCCATAATATGACCTATCGCGGGGTGCATTTTATGGCGGATAAGAGTCTTGGCAGGCTGGTTTCCGGCGGACGGGATGACGGTATGCACATTACCTGCAATTCGGGAACTGTGACGATCACAGAATGTACCTTTCATGCGCTCATGGATGATCCCATCAACGTACACGGTTGCTGCGTAACTTCGGATGAGGTTGTGGATGAGCGAACCTTGCGTTGTCGTTACCGCCATCATCAGGCGTGCGGCTTTTTGTACTGGGCAGAGAAGGGGGATGAGATCGGCTTTATTTCCCGTTCTTCCATGGAGTCAATCGGCAGAGCCTGTGCTGTGTCCTATACGCTTGAGGATCAAATGACCTTCCTTTTGCGTTTTGACCGTCCGCTTCCAAAAGAAATTTTAGAGAAGGCGAGTGCAGGTGATGCGCTGGCGCTGGACAATCTGACCCACACTGCGGCATTTGTTTGTACGAATAACCGATTCGGCAGCTGCCGTGCCAGAGGGGTTCTTGTTTCCACGCCAAAGCCTGTTAAGATCTGTAATAACTATTTTGAATCCTCCGGCTCTGCCATTCTTGTGGCAGGGGACAGTAACCACTGGTTTGAATCGGGAGCGTGTCACGATGTTGAGATATCACATAATGTATTTACCGATGCCTGTCTTTCTTCAATATACCAATTTTGCGACGGTGTGATCAGCATTTCTCCCGTGGTGCCATCCCCCGACGAGGACAAGCCCTATCACCAAAACATTCGCATAACCGATAACGTGTTTGACACGGTGGGTGTTCCCCTACTGTATGCGTTTTCCTGCGCGGATCTTACCTTTTCGGAAAACCGCATTTTCAAAAGCCCATCCTGCCCGGGGGAGATAGAAAGAAAAGAACCCATCCGCCTTGCGTATTGCCGAAATGTTTCGGTTTCAAAGAACCAATGGATCGGTGAGTTTTCATCCATCGAATGCTCGATAGATCACTGCCTTGATGTGGAAAGTGATATTTAAGGGCGGCGGAAGATATACTTGCATAATAACGAATAACGATGCCAAAGGACACCGCCGGGGTGTCCTTTGATATTTATAAGTATGTTTTTGTTTGATAAAAAATAACGATAAATGTTACGTATATATTCCGATGTTTGAATTTTGGCATCGGGGTTTACAAAGAAAGGTAACTGTGATATAATAAAAGCAGTGAAACGGTTGTCGGCAATTTTGTTTGCCTGCAATTACAGCGAAATAATCTAACGCAACAAAGGAGAAACATCATGAAAAAGACAGCGAAACTTGCGCTACTTGTTTTTCTTGCTTTGCTGATGGGTATGCTTCTGTTAACAGCCTGCGGCGGCAGCAGAAACGGACAGCAATTCCCCGTTGGCACAACGGATGAAAACAACGAGGTAGTTGAAACTATCCCGGTAGAAGAGAATATATATCTTTCCACCGACGAGGGAACTGCCGAGAATAAAAAAGTGCAAAGCGAAATTGACCTGATCAACGATCTTTGCCGCTCTGCGTATAATGCGGAAAATGCAGCCGATTTGCAGGATTATATTTTCGGCGATATCAATGGAGATGGCAAGATCAATATGGACGATGCCACCAAGCTGATGCGTTATATATTGAAGGCGGATCCCTGCTTGCGGCATAGTTGGCAGGAGGCGACCTGTATTGAACCTAAGACCTGCTTGGAGTGCGGTGTAACAGAAGGAGAACCCAACGGCCATACCGAGGTGATCGACGCGGCGGTAGAGCCTACTTGTACCGAAACGGGTTTGACCGAAGGCAAGCACTGCTCCGTATGTAATGAAATACTCACAGAGCAGGAAGAAATCGCTGCAACGGGTCACACCGAGGTGATTGACGCGGCAGTAGAGCCCACTTGTACCGAAACGGGGCTGACCGAGGGTAAGCATTGCTCCGTATGTAATGAAGTACTGGCAGCGCAGGAAGAGGTTGTGTCAAAGGGTCATGCTTACACCTCTGCAACGACACCGCCCACTGCTACGGAAGATGGATTTATAACCTATAGCTGTTCTGTTTGCGATGATTCTTATTCAGAAGCCATAGTTCCTGTTGAATTTACCGTTACCGAAAGCAACAGAACTCAAATCGGCTATACCGGAAAGAATGGCGAAAATCTTATCATTCCCGCTGTATTTCAAGAGAAGGATGGAACATGGTATAGAGTAGTAGGTATTGGCGATAATGCGTTCTACTATTGCAGTAATCTTAAGAGCATTGTCATTCCTGAAAGTGTTACCTGCATTGGAAATAGTGTGTTCTATGAATGCTTTGGGCTTAAAAGTGTCACCATTTCCGAGGGTGTTACGAGTATTGGAAAAAGTGTATTCGCCTATTGCTCCGGACTTACAAGTCTTGTAGTGGAAAAGAACAATTCCGTTTATTACAGTGAAGAAAATTGTATTATCGAAAAAGCAACAAAAAAACTGATTACCGGATGTAAAGCAAGTATTATTCCGAGTGGAGTCACAAGCATTGGAGAGTATGCGTTCTCGGCTTGCGATGGACTTACAAGCATCGTAATTCCCGACAGCGTTACAAGCATCGGGGTAAGTGCTTTCCGCGGTTGCCGCGATCTTATTAGTATCATGATTTTCGAGGGTGTCACGAGCATTGGAGATGAGGCGTTCTACGGTTGCTCTGAGCTTACGAGTATTGTGATGCCTGATAGTATTACAAGCATTGGAAATAAGGCGTTCTTATCTTGTACCAGTCTTAAAAGTATTGTGATTCCCCAAAGGGTTACGAGTATTGGAGATGGGGTATTCCATAATTGCTATAGGCTTGAAAGCATTGTAATTCCTAAGAGCGTCACGAGTATTGGCACAGGTGTGTTCGGCTATTGCTCCGGACTTACAAGTCTTGTGGTGGACAAGAACAATTCCGCTTATTACAGCGAAGGAAACTGTATTATTGAAAAGGCGACTAAAACACTGATTGCCGGGTGTGAAAATAGTGTCATTCCCGATAGCGTCACCAGTATTGGAGGTTCTGCGTTCTCCTATTGCACCTCTTTGACAAGCATCGTGATTCCCGAGAGTGTCACAAGCATTGGAGCTTGGGCGTTCACCCAGTGCTCTTCTTTGACAAGCATCGTGATTCCCGAGGGTGTCACAAGCATTGGAGATTGGGCGTTCGCCCATTGCACCTCTTTGACAAGCATCGTGATTCCTGACAGCGTCACGAGCATTGGGGATTATGCGTTCAGAAGTTGCGACGGGCTTACCGATGTCACGATTGGCAATGGTGTCACAAGCATTGGAGATTATGCGTTCTACGGTTGCTCTTCTTTGACAAGCATCGTGATTCCCGAAGGAGTTACAAGCATTGAAGGTTATGCGTTCTCCTTTTGCACCAGATTGACAATCATCGTGATTTCCGATAGTGTCACAAGCATTGGAATTCGTGCGTTCGACATTTGCACCTCTTTGACAGGAATCATATTCAAAGGCACAACGGAACAGTGGAATGCGATCAGCAAAGGCGGCAATTGGAATAGTTCTACCGGCAGATATGCCATTTACTGCACCGATGGCACGCTCAGTAAATGAGTAAAGATGCCGTTTGGCGTTCGCAGAGTGAAAATTTTATATTGATAAACAAGCAAAAGTACCCCCGACAGATTTTTAGCATCTGTCGGGGGTGTTTTGGATAAAACGAGATGATTATTTGTCCGATGCGGCTTCATTGTTATTAGCGCTTGTCAGGTATATTTTTCTGATCAAAATACAAATGAGAAAAAACAGCAGGGAAACGGCAAGACCGATGAGCCAAATTCCCATAGCATTTTTTATATTGAATTTATAATAGGTAGATACCAAAGTATAGCCGGTGGTATGCGGTTCATAACCGAGAAGCCTGCCTGCTATCAGAAACAAAACAAAATTGAATGTGGGGGCAGAATCACAAAAAGCTTACTTTTAAAAATTTTTCCATGGTTTTCTCCTGTTTTCAGAAATACTTGCTTTTCATTATTATATCATGTGATTATGATTTTGTCAATGAAATACTAACAGTTAATTGGGAAGCTAAGGGGCTCTTGGCGTTAATACAGCCGATGGGCTTTCAGAAAGAGGTGAGAAAGAACGGTTATACTTTAAGAGATAATAGAAAAGTCCCCGAACGGCACCAGGGTGTGATGCTGTTCGGGGACTTTTGTCTGTTAGTAAATATTATGCTTGCTGTTCTTATATCAGTCCCATGCACCAAATTACAACCAATGCCGTTATAGTTACCAAGGTATCAATTATAATTCCGTAGAACATAGGTTTAAGCCCCGCCTTCTTGAAATCGGTGATACTTGTACCCAACCCGATAGCAGCCAAAGCAGCAACCATTAAGAACTTGCTTGTTCCTTTAATAGCACCGGATACAGCCACGGGAATACAACCGACACTGTTTAAGATAGCCAACAACAGAAAGCCTCCTATGAACCAAGGGATAATTTTTACAAGAGTTACTTTCTTGCCGTTGTTGTTTGTTTTCAATTCTTTCTGCTTCATGCGAGTGCTGATAAATGCAAAAACCAGTACTGTGGGTATAATGGCGATCGTTCTTGTGAGTTTAACCATAGTAGCAAAATCGCCTGCAATCTCTGAGAAAGCATAGCCGGAAGCAACAACACTGGCAGTATCGTTTACAGATGTTCCTGCCCAAATACCATAGGCGATGTCAGACAATCCTAATG
>SVRY01000016.1 GCA_015064585.1 Oscillospiraceae bacterium | reverse complement strand
CCATTGGTGAGCAAGGCCCCGTTGGAGAACAAGGACCCGTCGGTGAACAAGGACCCGTCGGTGAACAAGGACCCGTCGGTGAACAAGGACCCATTGGCGAACAAGGCCCCATTGGTGAACAAGGACCTGTCGGTGAGCAAGGACCTGTCGGTGAGCAAGGCCCCGTTGGAGAACAAGGTCCCGTTGGCGAACAAGGTCCCGTTGGCGAACAAGGCCCCGTTGGAGAACAAGGACCTGTCGGTGAACAAGGTCCTGTTGGGGAACAAGGTCCTGCGGGGGTGTTCAATTTTGCCGATTTCTATGCTTTGATGCCGCCTGACAACGCGGCAACCGTTGCCCCCGGCACCGATGTGAGTTTTCCGCAGGATGGCCCATCCGACGGTACAGCAATCACACGCTTGAGCGATGATTCATTTAATTTGGAAACCGCCGGAAGCTATTTGGTGATCTTTCAGGTCAGCGTGACAGAAGCGGGACAGCTGATTTTGACTTTGAACGGTGCAGATCTGGCGTATACGGTAGTGGGCAGAGCGACAGGCACATCGCAAATCGTCGGGTACTCGATTGTAACAGTGACAGATACGGATTCGGTCTTGACTGTGCGCAATCCCGCGGGAAATGCGACGGCATTGACTATTACGCCGTCTGCAGGCGGTACCCGTGCGGTTTCGGCACATTTGGTAATTATGCAGCTTGCATAATATTTTTGGAGTTTTCGCTTTGCGAAAACTCCTTTTCTATTGTGATTTAATCACCGAAAAAAACAAAAAAACAGGATATAATAAAGACACAAAGAAAAACACGGCACTTCGTATAAAGCACCGTGTAAATATACAAGATATGAAAAAAGAAAGGATGAAGATTATGTCAGTAGTAAAAGTAAATCAAAGTAATTTTGCAGAAGTGCTCAATTCTTCTAAAACTGTTCTTATCGATTTTTATGCAGACTGGTGCGGTCCCTGCCGTATGGTTTCTCCCATTGTGGATGAGATTGCCGCAGAACATCCCGAATATTTGGTCTGCAAGATCAATGTGGATGAAGAAGGCGAACTGGCAGCGCAATTTGGCGTGATGAGCATTCCCACACTGGTTGTTGTCAAGGACGGAAAAGTAGTACAGCAGTCTGCGGGCGCGCGCCCTAAAGCACAGATCCTCAAATTGTTAGAGGGCTAAGGCGCGAAGACGCTTTTTATCCAGAATTCGAATTCCGCCGCGGGTGCTTTCCACAATGCCTTCGGCGGAAAAATACTTTAGCATACGGGATACCACTTCGCGGGCAGATCCCATATAGCGGGCGATCTGCTCATGGGTAAGTTTGACGGAATCGCTTTGGTTTTTTGCAGATTCGTCCAAGAGAAAGATTGCCAGGCGGCGGTCAAAACTCATGAACAGGATTTGTTCCATGACCCACATCACATCTGAAAAACGGGCAACGGTGGTTTCCAAGGCGAAGATCTTTACTTCCGCCACTCTTTCCGAGAGATCTGAAAAGGCGCACCCGCTGACGATGATACAATTGCTTTCCGCCTCCGTGTCCACATGCACATCAAATGTGATGGTATTGAGAGCGCAGGATGCGGAAAGAATGCAGATATCTCCCGGAAACAGGCGGTAAAGCGTGATATCCTTGCCATCTTCCGAGAGAATATAAACTCGTAAACAACCGCTTTTTACAAGGATCACGCCTGTGCATTCATCGCCGTTGTGGATATTGGTTCCCTTCGGAAAGGTTACTGCATGGGAAGTACGGCAGAGACTTTCTTGGTCAGTTGCCGAAAGCTTGTCCCAAAAGGGGAATGCGGAAGAAAAGGTAGTTGCGATCGTGTGTGCCGCCATGAGTAATCTCCTTGCTTATATAATGAAGATGTATTTATTATAATACCGTTTTGGGTATATGTCAAGATTATAAGGGAGTTTTAGAATGAAACAAATATATGATGTAATTGTACTGGGCGGCGGTGCCGCAGGATATACGGCGGCAATGTATGCTGTGCGTGCGGGACTATCCACGCTCGTGATTGAAAAAATGACACCGGGAGGTCAGATGGCCACCACCGATACGATTGACAATTATCCCGGATTTCCCGATGGGATCGATGGATTTACTCTTGGTATGCAGATGCAAAAGGGAGCAGAGCGGTTTGGCGCGGTGACAGAATACGCCGAGATACTTTCTGCTGATCTAACAGGAGATATCAAGTTGGTTACCACCGATTCGGGGGCATTCTCTGCTAAAACTGTTATCATTGCCACCGGGGCTGCTCCCAGAGAATTGGGTCTGCCAATGGAAAAAGAACTGACCGGCAAAGGGGTGCATTACTGTGCGCATTGTGACGGCAGATTCTATAAAGATAAAACAGTGGTGGTGGTGGGAGGCGGCAATTCTGCTGTATCTGATGCACTGTATTTGACGGGTCTTTGCAAAAAAGTGATCTTGGTTCATCGACGTGACAGTCTGCGCGCTACTAAGATATATCATGAGCCGCTGTTGCAAGCAAAGAATGCGGAGTTTATGTGGAACAGCCGCGTTAGCGCATTTGTACACAACGGGAAGCTCACCGGTATTTTGGTGCAGGATGTGGTTACCGAGGAAGTGAAGGAACTGAGTTGTGACGCTGTTTTTATCAGTATCGGCAGAAAACCCGAGACCGAATTGTTTAAAACAGAGGTCGCGCTGGATGAAAGCGGTTATATTGCGGCGGATGAAACTACACAAACAAGTATTTCCGGCGTTTTTGCCGCGGGAGATGTGCGTGCAAAACTGTTAAGGCAGGTGATTACTGCCGCATCCGACGGCGCTGTGGCGGCAACTATGGCAGAAGAGTATCTTTGGAAGCATAAAATGTGACCGACTCACAGAATATAGGGTGAAATTTGACTATAATGAAATCAATAAGAGTGTAATTGGAGGACAGTATGATGTGTAATACGAAATTTTATATTTGTGAGCATTGCGGAAATTTGGTGGGTATGGTTCATGATTCGGGTGTTCCCATGATGTGTTGCGGTAAAAAGATGACAAAGCTGGAAGCAGGCACGGTGGAAGCCAGCCGCGAAAAACATATTCCCGTAATTACGGTAGAGGGCAACTTGGTAATTGTCACAGTAGGCTCTGTAGCGCATCCTATGGCGGCTGAGCACAGCATTTTGTGGGTGTATTTACAGACCGATAAGGGTGGACAGAGAAAATGTCTGGAAGTGGGTGCTGAGCCAACTGTTACTTTTGCGCTGACTGCAGACGAAAAGCCCCTTACGGCATACGCATACTGCAATCTGCACGGACTTTGGATGGCTGAAATTCCAAAAGAAGAAAAGCCCGAATGCAAACTGCAGATTCCTGCCAACAAAGAACAGAACTACATGGTTTGCAATTGCAATCAGGTAACCTATCTGGATATTGAAAAGGCCCTTCATGAACACAGCGAGTTTTCCGATGTGCTTGCCGCTTTTGAAAAGGTGAAGGATACTACCCACTGCTCCACCGGTTGCGGCGGTTGCCACGATAAGGTGATGGCGATCCTATCTAACATTATGATGGGGCACTGATAAAGATATAAAACAGTACAGCGTGAATATTTTTTATAGAGAGATAAAAGAGGAGCGGACTACAAAGTCTGTTCCTTTTTTGTGTATGACGGGCACATCAACGCTCTGCGGTGAAAGTCCGCTGGGAGGTAGTTACCGACCAACCCGAAAGCGACTCCCAAGGTTTGCATCGTGAGGTGTAGGCGAGAAGAAGGGATAGCGAAATCGTAGCCTGACGGACAGAAACTCGGTACGAAGGCGTAATAGGCGGATAAGTTGGCGCAAAGCAACAAAGTCCAAAAGGCAACCGTAACCCTACTATGTAAAAGAAAGTTGAAAGCACTATGCAAAAGAAACCTAAGCATTGGCCTAACATGCCGAATTAAGAAGATTAACGAGGTGAAAAATTAAAGAGAGACCGTGGCAGGAAGACTGTTTGGGTTCTCTCTTTTGCTTTATTACGAGCTTTTGTTAAGCCCTTTTTTGTATTGAAGCGGTGTTTTGCCGAATTTCTTTTTGAATAGTGCGATGAAATGTGAGCAACAGGGAAAGCCCGCGTTGATACATGCTTCGGTGACGGTAGCACCTTCGGAAAGAAGCTTTACTGCATGAGCAAGCTTTTTGGACTCCAGATATTCGCGGGGAGAGGTATGCAGATATTGCCGAAACCAGCGGTTAAGGGTGGCGTGGCTGATAAAATAACGATCGGTGAGCTGGTTAATATGATGGATCTGCGCAAAATTGTTATGAATGTCATTTAAAATGGTTTGCAGCACATCGGGCATGGGGACAGCGGGCTGCTCGGGAGAAGATATCTTTTCAAAAAATGATAGAATTTCTAAAAAGCAAGCGGTTTTTTGAAGGTCGCTTTCATGGTTTTGGCATAGCTTTTCCAGCCTGAAAAACAGCTCAATAAGTTTTTTTTGTTTTTCTTCTTCGAATCGAAACAGCGGACCTTGATTTTTTTGAAATAAAAAGGAAAACAGATCTGCGCGTTCTGCGGTGTCGATCCAAAGACAAAAATGCTCGTGGGTATAGCTTTTGTTAAATAAACATACATGGATGTCATTGGGCATGGCAAGCACCACATCGCCGTAACGAAGCGGATATAGGCTGTTGTTCACAAAAAAGGATGCATCGCTTGAGATGTTCAAAAAAATTTCCAGACAATTGTGAATATGCGCGGGATTGATAGCCGCAGTGTTGGGATTGAAGAACTCTTTTGCGTGCGATATCTCAAATCGGACACCGGAAAGCGATAGGCAAATTTGAGAGGGGTGCATTAAAATTTTGGATTCTTCCATGATTTCTCCGTGTGAGCAATTTTTCATATAATCAGATCAAATTTCTGTATAAATATGATTTTATATATGTTATTATAAAGATAACGGAATCAATTGTCAAGATGTATTTATATCCTTGATATCTGATTCTTGTGTGAATGAAACCATGGAGGATCATGATATGAATCATACCAGATCGGTGCTTATGCGGATACTGTCGTTTTTGTTATTGCTTTCCATGTCAGCAACTGTCTTTACAGCTTGTAAAAAGAAAGTGGGAAACGGGAATAACGATTCTATGGCAGATGACGAGAACGAACCTACAATCAAAGGAGATGATGTGGTGTATACCTCTTCCGATTATGTAAAGAAATATGCCGATACCGATGCCATGCAGATGTGGTTAAAGGAGAATATTTTAGAAAGCCTCCTGCCTCCCGTGACTTTTACGGTAAAGGGAAAAAGCTCTTCAAATTATTCTTGGAAAAAGACCTCGCAGAAGGCAGAGAAAGTGGTGTATTTCCCGCAGGAAGAAAATCCTTCGGAAAGTACCCAACAGATTATCAACTATGATTGTAAAGAATTGGCGCTTCGCGTTGAATGTACGCTTATAACTTATACCGATTATCCGGTGGTGGAATATACGGCAGTACTGTATAATGAAGCTTCCGGAAACTCACAGCGTATTGGCAATTTGCTTGCCGCCGATTATTCCATTGAGAATAAGACGGGCGATTATTATTTGCATACCAACCGCGGAGCGAACACTGCGTACAACGATTTTGAACCGCTGAGCTATGAATTGAGTAATCAAAAATCCTTTGCGGTCACAAACGGAAAGCCGACCAGTACCTATATTCCGTATTTTAATTTGGAAAACAAGATGGAAAACACAGGAACCATTGCCATTTTGAATTGGCAGGGCAACTGGAAGGCGGATTTTACTAAAACCGAAAGCGGTGTGACCTTGCAAGCGGGTCAGCATACCACCGATCTTGTTCTGCAAAAAGGGGAAAGCATGGATTTCCCCGGCATGGTACTTCTTTTCTATAAAGGCGACCGCATGAACGGTCAGAATGTTTATCGACGTTGGCTGTATTCCTGTAATCAATTCAGAGAGCAGGGAAAGCACATGAAAGAGACAAATGTACTTGTTTGCCCGCCCGAATATACGATACAGGCTGATATGAAAAATCTCAGTATGTATGCCCGTACGGGATTGTTGGAATACATTGATAAATATAATATTGATGGCGGTTGGTACGATACCGAGGGGAATACCTGGTTCCATACAGGAAACTGGTTTACCTTGAAAAACGCATATCCCGGGGGGATTCAACAGCTTTCTCAAATCGTGCATTCATCGGGATTGCAGTTTGCTGTTTGGCTTGAACCCGAGCGAGTGGCTTGGGGAACGCAGACTACCGAAGCGCTGAAAAACATGGGCGGGCTGATCGTTGTGGGAAGCGACGGCAAGTCTGTGACCGATTACGCTAAGGTTGCCAAGGGCGACTGCTATGTACTGCTGGATTATTCCAATCCTAAGGTGGTTCAGTGGGTAATTAATCTTTTAAATACCCAGTTTAAGAATAACAATATTGATCAGTACCGCCAAGATTTTAATATGTATCCCGGCGGTCACTGGACAGCGCTGGATAAGACCCGTGCAGGGCAGCTGGGTATTCCGCGAACCGGATATACCGAGAATAAATATTGCAGAGGATATTTGGATGTATATGCAGGCATTCTTGCCGAAAATCCTACTATGTATATTGATGCCTGCGCCAGCGGCGGTATGCGAAATGACCTTTCCACCATTCGCTATTCCTTTATGCATACCCGTTCGGATTATTGGGCAGATATTGAAAGTGCCCAGCTGCAGACTTACGGCAGTTCTATGTGGTTTATGTATTGGGGCACCGGCTTCTCCTCTGCCGATTTAAACTCCTATGACGTGCGTTCGCATATCAGTAACAGCATTGGTGTGGGTATTTCGAATGATTCCCAGGCACAGGCTCTCAAGAACGCGTTGACCGATTGGAAGCATCTTGCGGGTTATTTATTCTGGGATTATTATCCGCTGACCGACTATATAGGTGCCACCAAGCAGACTATGTCATTGCAGTATGACAGCCCCGAGGCGGGTAAGGGGATGTTCATTACCTATTTCCGTAAAAATGATACGATTACCGTATGTCCTCGCGGTCTTGATCCTAAGGCAATTTATCAGGTATGGGATCTGGATCGGAAGGAAAGCACATTGCGCACCATGACGGGTGCCCAGCTGATGGCGGGAATTTCCATTACCTCCGCTGCCGAAACTGCCATTGTGTATGAATACCAATTGGTGCTGGGGCAGGACACCACCGCGTTCCAGACCGAAAATGTACCTACGGGCAAGGGTTGGGGCGGATATGATCCCGATGCCAAGAATGGAAAGATTGTGAATGTGGCTGTTCCGTCTGTTACGGTACCGTATGTAAATGTAATGGCGGATGATATCCTGGTAAAAGAATATGCCATTACCGAGGACGGACAGATCCGGTATCTGCATTCGGATCATCGCACCACGGGCATGGTATACGCCATTAGTGCCAATATATATGATGAATTGATCTACACTACCAAAACGGTGAACGGCTGGAAGGCGATTGATAAATCCAAGATCTATATTACGGTTCCGGGTGGTGCCCCCTGTCCGTTTACCATCTGGGATGGCAACGGAGCGCTGTTTAAAAATGTACAGCCCTTTGCCAAGAAGATAGGCGACACCTATTTCCTGTGGATCGCCAATATATTGCCTTTTGCCGACGATGACGGTCAGTGGAAGAGCTGGAATTGCACTCTTGGTTGGAATAAAACTGAGGGCGGCATGGGAAGTGCCGATATGTTTGTGGATTTCTCGGAAAGCGGCGGCAGGATCACACCAAATGGCAAGGATGCGCATACCGGTAGGGGAAAGATCTATGAAATTGACTGCGCTATTTACGAAAGCTTTAGCTATACGGGAAAAGGGGTGCAGTACGGTGATATTATTTGGAATGAAGTGGATCTTTTGACCGTTGGCATTATCAGTGTAAATGAAAAAGCGCCTGCCGAGACCGAGAATGTGGGCAATCTTGTTAAATGGTTGTCCGATTTGAAGGAAGAAAGTGTCGGTGTTTACGCACGAAAAGACGGTGATCGTTATTACCTTTGGATGCGCGAATCGGAAACGATTGAAAGTCTTTCTGGTTGCCGCGCACAGGTCAAACGTGCGGTCTTTGTGTGGAAGGATCGTAACGGCAATCTTTGTCAGCAGGGTATTTTGTTCCCGGCATAAAAAACAACACGGCAAAACCTATCACAGGTTTGCCGTGTTGTTTTTATACCATTTGTTGTTCATTCATTTTTAAGCGAAATTCCATACCAAGGGCAGTGGCGGCTTTTTTGCAAAGAAGCATACGTCCAAGGAAGATTTCGAAATAATCCATCACCGAACTGTAATGGGGATCGATGGTAAGGCTGAGGGTAACGGTATCCTTTGAGTCGTTGATGGAAAGATGGGATTCTGTGACCGAATAATTTACTCTGTCGTGGATGTCAAAGCTGTTTTCGTTTATATTGCGTACGCGGCTGCGTCTTACATCCGATTTATCGGCAAGGATGAGGGCGGCGGCAACGGCATTGACAGGCATTCCTTCGGTCTCGTCGTGATTGCCGATGGCAGAAACTATGAGGGCAATATCAGCGGCTTCAAACCCCAAATTATCGAGAATTCGAAAAGCCATGATGGCTCCGCTTTGGGCGTGGTCTTTGCGGTTGACTGTGTTTCCGATATCATGCAAAAATGCTGCGATCTGGACCAGTTCTACCTCGTGAGAGGAATAACCAAGGGTTTGCAAAATGTATTTGGCGCAATCTGCCACCTTCATGACGTGACCGAAGCTGTGTTCGGTGTATCCCAGCGCACCAAGGGATGCGTCGGCTGAGGCAATATAGGTGCGGATGGCTTCGTTTTCTTGCAATTCTTTGTAGGTAAGCATAGGCAGACCCTCCTTTACTGATCGTATTGTAGCAAATTAGCAGGCTTTTGTCAATTAGTATTTGACAGATACTCTTTTTCATGCTATAATAAAGAAAAAGGAGGAGAAAGCTATATGATCGGACATATTGTATTGCTTATTGGATATATATTACAGCTTTGGTTGATTGGAAAAAGCTTTGCATTTGAACGGGACGCACAAAGCGCGATGATTGCCAAGCGCTGGAGAAGAATACGTTTTGCCGCCACTGTGGCAATTCCTCTGCCCGAACTGATCGCATTTTTTGTTTGGTGCGTTGAGTATTCGCTGGAAATGGCGGTTGTACTGGTGATGATGGAGGCTATTCCGCTGGTATTGGTGTTGTGGTTCATATTAAAGATGATTTATTCGGTGAATAGCTCGAAATAATAAAATGAGGCTGCCTCGATCCACGAAAATTTGGATTTGAGACAGCCTCATTTTGTTGAAAACTTTGCAATCAATAATTACAAATGATATATTGACTTCCGATTTTGGATACCAATGCTACGCGAAGTGTATTCATGTCTTGTTCGGATAGGGTGGATTTATCCACAATGAAGGATTGATTTTTGTTGGGAAACAGGAAAAGATATTCGGTGGTTTCCATTATTTTTTGAATGGTGGCATAGTTAAAATCAGATGTGCCGACGCTGCTTGCCGTTTGGGAGGTAACGGTGAATTTTTCATCGTAAAAGACAAAGGTATGAGTGCCGTCTTTAAATGCTCCCATGTTTTTATATTGGATTTTGGGTGCAAAAAAATAGCCGAACATAGCAAGCGAGCCTAACAAAATGAGTAATATATAGGCTAATACAGAAGGCTCATCCAAAATGCCTAAAAGAATGTTCAAAAGCAATAATACGAACCATGCGCACCCAAAAATCAGTATGGATTTTCTGGGATTGCGTTTTTTATACATCATCAATCGCGATAGAGCCGTGACCGTTTTCAGATTATATTGAGAATGAGCTGTAATTTCCATAGATATCTCCGTGTGCTTTTTTTCTAGTATATCATTTCTTTGACAAAATGTCAAGGGAAATGTTAAAATATCCTTGTAAAATTTAAAATGCTGTGATATAATAAAAGGGTAGTAACTGTTAAAAAGGATAAAAAGATGGTTTTTTGCAAAAGTAGATCAAATTGTTCAGAAACGCAGGATTTATAAATGTAAAAGAAGTATTTTGCATAGGTGGAACGACTATGATTATTACACGAAAGAGGTAAGACATGAAATTAATATCTTGGAACGTAAACGGCTTCAGAGCCTGTCTGGAAAAAGGCTTTGGCGACTTCTTTTTGTCGCAGGATGCGGACTTTGTTTGCATTCAAGAAACAAAAATGCAGCCGGGACAGGCGGATTTTCATCCCGAAGGGTATTTTCAGTATTGGTATTCTGCTGAGAAGAAGGGCTATTCGGGAACGGCGGTGTTTGCTAAAAGGGAACCGCTTTCGGTGCGTTACGGTATTGGCATTGCCGAGCATGACACCGAAGGGCGGGCAATTACTTTGGAATATGCGGATTTTTATCTGCTTTGTGTGTACACCCCCAATGCCCAAAGGGAGCTTGCACGCCTTGGCTACCGCATGGCGTGGGAGGATGCCCTGCGAGGGTACATCAAAGCGCTGGATGCGGATAAGCCTGTTATTTACTGTGGCGATCTCAATGTTGCTCACGAAGAGATTGACCTTAAAAATCCGAAAACCAATCATAAAAGTGCCGGCTTTTCCGATGAAGAGAGAGCAAAGTTTACAGAATTATTGCAATGTGGATTTAAAGATACCTTTCGCACGTTATATCCCGATCGGGTGGAATACTCTTGGTGGAGTTATATGATGAAAGCCAGAGAAAAGAATGTGGGATGGCGCATTGACTATTTTGTGGTATCTGAGCGACTGATGCCAAGGGTGCAGGACAGCTTTATTTTGGGTTCTGTCATGGGCAGTGATCACTGTCCTGTGGGGCTGGAGATCGAACTGTAAAAATTTCCGGAATAATCAGAAAGGAGGGAGGATATGTCATCTTACAGTGAACTTGTAAAAAATTTTGAAAAGATACGCGCCTATATGCGGGATTTTTATGTCTACGGCTTCAAAAGCCGCGAGGAATATGACCGTAAAAGTGCCAGAAGCTACGATGATGAACGGCGCAGAATGGAAAGCTGGCTGGGAGAGCATATGCGCTTTGTGCGCACAACGGATGGAAAAAATGTGTTTATTTCCATTGATAGCCGCAGCGGGGGACGCAATCCGCTGTATAAGGCGTGGAAGGCAAAAAGCTTTACCGATGGCGATATTACCCTTCACTTTATTCTTTTTGATATTTTATATGCTCCCTCTGTTGCGTTGACTCTTTCGCAGATTATGGAGCAAATAGACACCTATTTATGTAAATTTTCCTGCCCTAAGGTTTTTGATGAATCTACCATTCGTAAAAAGCTGAAGGAATATGAAAAAGAAGGGCTGGTTATATGCGAAAAACAGGGGAAAAGAGTACTGTATCATGTTGCCGATTCTGTTTCCTTAGAAGAGGTATCCGATGCACTGGATTTCTTTTCGGAGGTTTTGCCATGCGGAGTGATCGGGTCTTTTATGATCGAAAGAGGGAATGCCGCAAAGGACAGTTTGTTTTCTTTTAAACATCATTATATTAATGCCGCGCTGGACAGTGAGGTGCTGGCTACACTTTTTCTTGCCATGCGTCAAAAATCGGTGGTGCATTTGAAAAATCAGCGGCGTGGGACACAATCACCGATACAGATTTCTATTGTTCCCCTACGTGTATTTATTAGTGCACAAAGCGGCAGACAGCATGTGTTGGCGTATCTGCCTGCAGGCGGTAAGATCCTTTCCTACCGTATCGATTACCTATCGGAGCCTAAAATAGCCGACTCCTTCCCGCTGTTTGATGAAATGCGGGCAAAACTGGATAAAATGCAGCCGTATATGTGGGGCGTTAACTGTGGGGGAGAAAATGGAAAACCGGAAAGGGTGGAATTTACCATATATGTTGGGCAGGGCGAGGAGTATATTGTACGCCGATTATATCGGGAAAAACGAAACGGCAGTATCGAAAAGTTGGATGATCATCACTATCGCTTTTCGGCAATGGTATATGATACAAACGAATTGACTCCTTGGATACGTACCTTCCTTTGCCGTATTACCAGGCTGAATTTCGACAATCGAACAATAGAAAATCAATTTAAGCGGGATATACAGGAAATGTACCATATGTATGGCATTGACGCCGGAGAGGAGAACGCATGATTTTTCATGAAATTCATTCCGCCTATTACCGTGCGGTGGCGAATATATTGGCCCTTGCTGTCAAGGGAGAATTGACCGATGAAAAAATGAAAAGCATTGTACAGGAAACTGCTTTTGGGGAAAGCGTATTTACGGTGATTCCCAATTTGAAAAATGAGAAATGGCAGTTACTGCACAGTGATCTGACAACACCTTTACAAAATGCCCCCACACTGCCGCTTTCGGATATTGAAATGCGCTGGCTCAAATCGCTGTATCTTGATCCGCGTGTTCGGTTGTTTGCTAACCTTCCTGAAAATCTTCGGAATGTGCCACCTTTGTTTACCCCCGAGGATTATGTAATATACGATCAATATGCAGGGGGAGATCCGTATTTTGATGAGAAATACATTGGTAATTTTCGCTCGGTACTCAATGCCATACGGGAAAAGCGTGCCTTGGAAATTGAAATCATCAATCGAAGCGGCAGACCCGTGACATACCGCGTGATGCCAAGACAACTGGAATATTCCGAAAAGGACGATAAATTTCGTATTCTATGCGGCACGCCCCGAAGAGGGCTTACCATCAATTTGGGAAATGTGATATCCTGCCGCCGCTATGACGGAAGGATAAAAAACGAGCCCACAACACCTCCATTGAAATGCAGTATTACCTTAAAAGTGATTGATGAACGCAATGCGCTGGAACGATGTATGCTCCATTTTTCTCATTTTGAAAAGCAGGCAGAGAGAATATCGGAAAAAGAATACCGTTTGTGTGTTTATTATGATCGAAATGATGAAACGGAAATGGTGATCCGCGTGCTGAGCTTTGGTCCGCGTGTGGAGGTTGTGGCACCGCAGTATTTTAGAAATTTAATTATTGAGCGCTTAAAGAAACAAAAAAGCTGTGAATGAACGGTGTAAACCGAGAGTTCGCAGCTTTTTTTCCGTGAAAAGACAGAGTGTATTTGGTAAAATATGCTTGCAAGGGTACTTCAAGCGTGTGTATTAGAGATCACTGCGGTGCATGAGGATATTCCAAAATGTATGCCACGAAGAAAACTTGCTCCTTGGCAATCGAAATGGCGTAAAGCCTTGCTCGATGGGGTTCAACTCCCCGTTTTACGTGGGTTCGATTCCCACCGTACGCGAAAGCGTGCGACGGTTGGTTCGTTATTTTGCCGGAAACGGCACACGCATGGGCGCGAAAAAGAAAAAAGAATGTGGCGCAATCACCCGGCAGATAAATGTTTATTTGCGCCGTTCTTTCTGCTTTGTTGGTGAACGGATACCGCTTGTCAAAGAAGACTGCCAAAAGCGATGCTTTCCGCTTTCCCATTTGCAAGCTAAAGTACTCTGCCGCAGAAAAACGGAGGGTGATTGCATCGGATTCTTTTAGAAAGAAGGGATATGGATGTTTGGATTCTTGAAAAAGAAAGAATTTTTAAATGCGCAGATCAAGGCATTTCCAAAAGAATGTCGGGAAGACGTGATCTTTGTTTGCAGGCAATTGTCCTATCGCAATCTTTGTAACAGCTCTTTGTATTGCCGCGATTTTTTCATTCAAGATGGCAAAGACTATGATTGGCAGACGTCAAACGGTGAGCAAATCCAAATACCGTCTCGTATTTATATCACGGATCAACCCGACAGCGTGCAGAGCGGGTTTAGCGAAAGACAGAAAATGATATATCACTGTATGTTTTCCAGAAGCTGTGACGGATATATCAGAGAAGAGCACATACGGTGGCTATTGTCAAGCGTGCTGCCCGAATGGGCGAAGATTTATATCATTAAAATATGCGGTGAGTATGTGGTGGAAATTCTGCAGGCTGTGTACGGGTTTCTTTCCAAAGTAGACTGTACGGAATATAAGCAAGTATGTGCTTTGAATTTGAAAAATATGCAATCGGGGCATAGCCGCATGATCAGTTATTGGAATGAATTTTACAGATATGACTGTTACAGATATCAAGACTATATCGGCAAAAAACTATACGCCGAATGCTTCGGTTATCGAAAAACAGGACAAAAAAGAATTATCATAGAATGAGAGGTACATAGTATGAAAAAGATGATTATTAACGAAAATCAAAAGGGATTTTTGTTTAAAAACGGAAAATATAAGGGAATGTTGGGTGCTGGTAAATATTATTTATATGGCGGAAGAGAGATTCAAATCACGCCACTGTCAGGATGGTTGGTATCCGGAAATTGCTCGCTGGAAACATTGTTGTCAGATCCTGAGGTTCGCAGTAAGGTGTCTGTGGTGGAAGTGAGCGATGCGGAATATGCTTTGCACTATGTCAATGGACAGTTATCCACTGTCACGCCCCTTTTGGGGCGCGGTAAGTACGCGTTTTGGCAGATTGAAGATGTCCATACCTATCAGATGATTGATACTACAAATCCTATGGCAAACGATTCCATTCCGATCTATATGTTTCAGTATATCCCCTCTGTTTTTTATACCAAAATGGAAGTGCAAGCCCACGAAAAAGCGGCATTGTACTATAACGGTCGGTTTGAGCAGTTGTTGGATGCGGGCACCTACTATTTCTGGAAGACCGCCGTCAAAGTGGAAGCAAAGACCGTGGACACACGGTTACAGCAAATGAACATCCAGGGTCAGGAAATGCTGACACTGGATAAGGTGGCACTGCGTATCAATTTTGTGTGTCACTACCGTGTAACCGAATATGTAAGGGTGTTGACCGAGATTGACGATTACAGAGAGCATATGCATGTGGCAGCGCAGTTAGCCCTTCGAGAATATGTTGGGAAATATAAACTGGATGAGATCTTGGAAAACAAGGATCAAATGTCGCAGTATGTTCTGAAAAGCCTGCAAGAAAAGGAAAAAGAACTGTTTGTACAGATCATGGATGCGGGCGTTAAGGATATTATTTTGCCGGGCGAGATCCGTGAGATCATGAACACCGTGCTGATTGCCGAAAAGCGGGCACAGGCAAACGTCATAACACGCCGCGAGGAGGTGGCATCCACCAGATCCCTGCTGAATACCGCAAGACTGATGGATGAAAACCGTACCTTGTATAAACTGAAGGAGCTGGAGTACATTGAGCGTATCTGCGAAAACGTGGGAAATATTACCCTGAACAGCGGCGGCGACGTGCTCTCCCAGCTGACAGGTATTTTAAAAAGAAAGGATGAGAGTGCATGATCGAATTATATGCCACTGATCGCCTATGCCGATCAGATTATGGATTTTTATGCCGAAAGCGACGAGTGTATCTTTGAACTTGCCTTTGACCGCGTCGGTTGGGATGCGTATAAAACCGAGTTTGGAGATTTGCGGAAAAGAGTAAAACAAGGAGGCACAGGATGATTTACGGTATGATCGATGAAAGAAATGAAAAATCCTATACTGATATGAATAAACTGTTTGGAGTGCTCCGTGATGCGCCCAAGCGGTATAACTGGCTGATCACCGATTGCGCTTGCAATGTGTGCAACGATATATGGGACAGACAGGATGAGCAGGGCTATTGTTGGATGAGCGGGGAAGAGCTGACAGATTATATGAAAACACATGACATCCAATGGCTTTTTGCTGTTTTTTCCGGATTTGAAAAAGATATTTCCTTGGAGGACATTTTGAAATACCCCTTGCCGTATGCCGATGAAAATCCGGATTTTTGGCAAAATCCTATCAAAATGCAGCATCCGCTGGCGACAGTTGAGATCGTGCCGTGGGATGCGTGCCTGACGCTGTTTTTCAGCAAGGACAAGGAATTGACCGAGGCATTTCGAAATGGATATCCGCAAAGCGAGGATCTGTATCTTTATAATGAAAAGCCGTAACAACTATATAGAATACTTGAGAAAGGAGTAACAGAATGATAGAGATCAAGGGAAAGTATAATACCGCTATTTGCTATACCGATATACTGGAATTGGGAGCGCAGGCGCAGATCAAAATGGTTTGTGACGAAGCGGCGTTTGCTGACTGCCAAATACGTATTATGCCCGATGTGCATGCGGGAAAAGGATGTACCATTGGCACCACCATGACCGTTACCGATAAGGTCGTGCCCGGCATGGTGGGCGTGGATATCGGGTGCGGTATGGAAACGGTACAAATTGCCGAAAAGGAAGTGGATTTTGCAAAGCTCGATGCTCTGATCCGAAAAAATATCCCAAGCGGCAGAGAAGTAAGAGAGATTCCGCATTCCTTTGCAAAAGAAATTGATTTGACCGCTTTGCGTGCGGCAGAGGAAGTGGACTTGGACCGTGCCAAAAAAAGCATCGGAACCCTTGGCGGCGGTAATCATTTTATAGAAATAGATCGAGATCCCGATGGGAATTTATATCTTGTGGTGCATTCGGGCAGCCGCCATCTGGGGTGCGAGATCGCAGATTACTACGGAGAGCAGGGATGCAAGGCGATGTGGGGCGGTGCCAAGCATCAGATACAGCAAACAATTGAACAACTGAAGGCAGAGGGAAGGTATCAAGAAATTGAGGCGATTGTCAAGCGGCTCAAAAAAGAACACAAGATCGGCATGCCCAAGGAGCTTGCCTATGTGGAAGGGAAATTGTTTGAAGATTATATTCACGACATGAAGATCGTACAGCGCTTTGCCGCTCTAAACCGAAAAGCCATGACCGAGGTGATCCTGCAGGGCATGGGTTGGACCGAAAAAGAGCGTTTTACCACCATTCATAATTATATTGACACCGATAGCATGATTCTGCGCAAAGGTTCGGTATCTGCCAATTTGGGTGAAAAACTGCTGATCCCCATCAATATGCGGGATGGAAGTCTTGTTTGCGTGGGAAAGGGAAATGAAGAATGGAATTGTTCTGCGCCTCACGGCGCGGGGCGGTTGGTTTCCCGCTCGGTTGCCATGAAAACCCTGTCCATGCGGCAGTTTGAGAAAGAAATGGAGGGTATTTATACTACTTGTGTACGCCCCGATACACTTGACGAATCTCCCATGGCATATAAAAGTATGGAGCAGATTGTTAAACAGATTACCCCTACAGCCAAGATCCTTTGCCGCATTCGTCCCATTTACAATTTCAAAGCATCTGAATAAATGAATGTATTGGTCAAAGATACAATAAAAGTATGAAAGGCGGTAGAAAACATGGATAATTATTTGATGATTGAAAGGTTAAAAGAATCAGGGGTTCGCTTTGATAGCGGTCTTTCTGATATTGAAATTAAAAAAATTGAAAGTACTTACGGATTTCGTTTTCCAAAAGAAATAGCCTCATTTTTATCTTGTGCCTATCCTGTTGGAGGAGGATTTTTTGACTATCGAGATATCTCTCAAAAAAACGTAGATAGATTTTACAACTTTCAAAAAAACATTATAGAATCATTTGATTTTGATATCAAAAACAATACCGGTTCCTTGCAGGCAATGTTAAAAAAGCTTTTAGGTGAATTTTCCGATACTGAGGATTTCAAAAAGGCGGTTATGAAAAGTCTCGAAAATAGTCCGAAACTAATTCCTTTTTATGCCCACCGTTGCTTTTTTGACGGAATAGATAATATGCCCATTATTTCGTTTGGGCAGGCAGTAGATACTATTATCTACGGTTATGATCTTGAAAATTATTTTGAATCCGAGTTTTTAGTCAAAGTTAATGATGTCAAAACCGAAGAGATTTACGATGACATTGCCGAGAAATTAAAAGCTACAGGAATTTGGTATTATATTATTGGTTCATATTGATATCTTTTTTCTTTCTAAAAAGAGAAGTCCCATTTCTTTGAAGTGAGCCTTCTCTTTTTTACAGCGCCTTTTTTATAAAAATACCGATTGCCTATTGACAAGCGGTCGATGGTATGGTATACTATAGGCAGTTACAAAACGTAAATGCACAACGCTGTTTTAGCAGAAAGGAATGGTAATTTTTATGAAAAAATCTTTTAAACTGTCTGAGAGCGAACTGGATGTTATGCTGGCTTTGTGGGAATGCAATAAGCCCATTCGCCCCTCCGCGCTGTTGACAATGCTGCAACCCACACACGATTGGTCTATTTCTACTTTGCAAACTTTGCTTGCCAGACTGTATGACAAGCAAGCAGTGGACTACTACACTGAAAAACGTTTTCGCTATTTTTATCCCACAGTGACCAAGAGCGATTACGCATTGGTGGAAACCGAATCGCTGATTCAGCAGTTGGATGAATCATCTCCTGTTTCTTTGATGGCAGGTCTTTTGGGCAATGCCACACTCAATGAAGGTGAGATTGGTGAAATTGAAGCACTGCTCGAAAAAGCAAAGAATGATTTGAAAGACTGATCCTTTGAACAGAGGATGGAATAAAATTGCATGAAAAGGGAAGGACGGTGAAAGGGCAAATTGAATGAATTAATACAGTATATGCTGCTATACGCAAGTGCCGCGGTGCTACTACCGCTGCTTGTGTTGTTTGTCATGCGCTTTGCTGCGGGTAAGATCGGTCACCGTGTTACTGTTTGGATTTTGCTGCTTTGCGCAGTCAGAATTCTGCTGCCTACGGGAATGTTCGGTATTTATACACTTCCTGTATTTGTCAAAGAAAATATCATCCCCAAAAATGAAGTGGTGATTTTGGAAGGTGAGAATGACTCCTTACAGGGGGATTCGGAGGATATATCGCCGCTTCCCGTTCCCGATAGCCAAATGGGAACCGAAATTCAGATTTCGCAAAGTGATACCTCAACCGACACAAAGGATAAAACGCTGAAATTAACATTTTCACCCAAAAGAATTCCCAATTTGATTATGGGTATTTGGATCATGGGAGCGCTTATATTTATGTCTGTTCAATTGGCAAGACAGATACCTATATTTTGGCGGCAAAAACTGCAGGCGAGTATGCCAAACAATGCGCAGCTTGCCGTTTATCAGAAATCCGCTCGCAGAGCCGGCGTTAAGAAACCGCCAAAGCTTTTGGTGCTGGAAGAGGATTCGGTGCCCCATTTGTGCGGTGTGTTTTCTCCTGTGATTTATATGGGGAAACGCCCGATGACCGAGGAACAGAGCTTTTATATTCTCAGCCATGAATTGACGCATTATAAACGAAAAGATACCCTGGCAAAAGTATTACTGCTTTTGGTGCAATCGGTATTTTGGTGGAACCCGGTGATATATTATTTTGTCAGATTTACCGGTCAAGAGATCGAATGTGCCTGTGATGAGCAGGTTCTTGTGGGGCGCTCGGGTGAAGAACGCTGTGCGTACGGTCAAACCATTTTACAGGTGCTAAAGGGGAGTAGACTCAAACCGGTATTTTTGTCGGCTGACTTTGGCAGCTTTGAATCTAAAACTACTTTACAACGCTTTAAAATGCTGTTGGATACCAAGAAAAAGAGAGGCGGCAGTGTATTCCTTGTATTGTTCTTGGCATTATTTACGGCAAGCGGCATACTGTTAGGCTGTGCCGAACAGCCAAGTGACAGTGAAGAACTTCCAATGGTGTTCTATTTGAATGTGGATCAAGCCAAGGAGCTTTCCGAAGAACAGCTGTATTTGTTGGCAAAGGATCTGCCCATTCCCGAAAAGGCAGGTTATATGCACAGCGGCTGGAAGGTTGAACGGATTGATGGGGAAGAAGGCGATTATTCCATTCGCTTTGAACCGATGTACGAACCGAGCGAGTATCAGATCACACTGGTCACCAACGATGGCTTGGAAGAATCGCGGCTGTTAACGTTTGGGGAAAAACTCCCCACTCCCATTCGCAAAGGATATACCTTTGGCGGTTGGTATACCGACATTTCACTGAATAAGCCGATCGAAACGGTTCCCGCAGATGCAGTTTCGCTGTATGCCGCGTGGAATGAAGAATGTGCGCCGGGAGATTTCGTGTTTAAGAAAGTCAGGGACGGTCTTGCTGTACAGTCTTATTGCGGAAAAAATAAAGAGATCATTATTCCCGCCTATGTGGGCGGTATGCCCGTGGTGGCGCTGGAAGCAGGGGCATTTGCATTTATGAGGGAGATCACATCTGTGTGGCTGCCCGAAACACTTACCAAAGTGGGCGCGGGCGCATTCCGCTACTGTTATTCCATGCAAAGAGTACATTTGGGCGGGAATGTGGATGTTTTGGATGCCAGCGTATTTGAAGCTTGCCATGCTTTAAAGAGAATATATTATTCGGGAAGCAAATCCGAATACGAAAGGATCTCCCGTAATTTGCCCGAGAATTATGAAGTGATTTTCGCAAGATCATAACTAAAAGGACTGATTATGAAAAAGTATATATTTCTGTTCATTGCGGTTTTAGGTGTTATAACATTAACATCTTGTCAAAAGCAGAATAAGCCAAACGTGAATGAAAATACCGAAAAGCCGCATGAACATAGTTTTTCAGAAGCGGTGATAGAGCCTTCATGTACAGACGGGTATACGGTTTACAGCTGCGAAGAATGCGGCTATTCCTATACAGATCAGTATGTTAAGGGAAAGGGTCACCACTTTATGCATAAAAGTGTGGATGCCGCTTGCAATGAATATAAAACGGTTATTCATATTTGCAAGGCGTGCAAATACACGTATCAAGAAGTCGATGATATGAAGGGCGACAAGCACGCTTATATTACCGAATGGATTCAGCCTACCAGGCTGGAAGGCGGTTATAATAAGTACACCTGCACGCAATGCGGAGAGATCTATACCGACGGTCATACCGAACCTGCCAATTATTCCCTGGGGCTTTCTTATGTGGAAAAGTCAAACGGTTATTACCTTGAGGGGCTTGGCTCTTGTGCCGATACCGATCTGATTATTCCCCATGTGAATGAAATGGGCCAAACGGTAGTGGGTATTCTGAAAAATGCGATAGTCGGAAACGGCATTCGTTCGGTTGTGGTGTCAGACGGCGTTTTGGATATTAAGACAGGAGCTTTTTCCAGATGTAATGATTTGGAAAGTATTGTGTTGCCCCGGCATATGAAAGCGACTGCTTCTATATTTGATCAGCTTCCCAAGCTTGCACAGCTGAAAATGCCCTTCGAGAACCCTATTTCTTATTATTTCAGTTATTTTGACCTGTACGACAATCTGTACTATACTTTGGATGCCGGCTATGGCAGCGAGTATGATATGCAGGGCAATGTGCCAAAGTCGCTTTCGGAAATTGAAATGATCGGCGTTGTTTGCGAGAGGGCAATGGAACGCTATCCCGGAAGTTTTCGCTTGAAAATCGGTAAGGGAGTTACCGAAGTGGGCGAGAGTGCTTTTTACAGCTGCCACAATATGATCAGCGTGGAATTTGCCGATACAGTTCATACTATCGGAAGAGAAGCCTTTCAAATGGCGGGTTTTGCGGAACTTAAGTTACCTGCATCGCTTGAAAAGATGGGAGAATACGCCTTTTCGCACAATCCGAATTTGCGGGTTGTGATATTCAATGAAAAGCTTACCGAAATTTCGAGAGCTGCCTTTAGCAAGTGCGAGGCTTTGACCGAGATTATATTGCCCGACGGCATGAAGGTCATTGGAGATTCCGCTTTTGCGTACTGCACCTCTCTGTCTACGGTCGTTTTTTCATCATCGCTTAGCCAAATAGAAAAAGATGCATTTTCCAATACAGCCATTACCGAATTGGTGCTGCCGTCAACGCTTACACAGCTAAGCGGATTTGGCAGATGTGCTTCTTTAAAGCGTGTGGATCTGTCCCTTTGTACCTCACTGAAGGAACTGGGCTCCGGATGCTTTGAAAATTGCAAACAGCTGCAAGAAGTGATCCTGCCAGATACTGTGCAGGTGATCGAGAGTTTTACGTTTAGCCAATGCGTGAATTTGGAAAAAATAAACCTGCCGCAGGGACTTTTGGAAATTGATATATATGCCTTTGCCGACTGCAGTAAGCTGTTTTTTGAAACGCTGCCTAACGGTATACGGTATGTGGGTGATGGGGCTTTTAAGAATGTGGCAATCGATACGGTATACTTTACTGTAGATATGGAAAAGAACGGCTCGTCCTATCGCGGGGTACTCATCAAGCATTTGGTTGTACGGGAGGGCGTTACCGTTATTCCTTTGAATTTGTGCGCATCCTGCATAAATTTAGAGAGCGTACAGTTTCCTTCTACACTCAAAACCATTGATGTTTCGGCGTTTGCCGATTGCAGTATGCTCACTGCGCTAACTTTTCCCGAGGGACTGCAAAGCATTGGATCCCGCGCTTTTGCTCGCAGCGGCTTGCGATCGGTTTGCCTGCCTGCCGGTCTTACCTATGTAGGTGCAGGGGCATTCCATGATTGTCAGGCACTCACCGAAGCGCAGGTACTTTGCATCAATGCAGAAATGGGATCTGATATTTTTAAAGAAAGCGGACTTGTCAGCATTTCTTTTGCCCCCGGAATGACCGAAATTCCGGTGTCGATCTGCGTTTCGTGCGAAAGTTTGGAGCGTGTTGATATCCCCGGCACGGTAACCTTTGTTGGCGAAGATGCGTTTTGCGGAGACATTTCTTTGAGAAGTATTGATTTTTCCGGTGCAAGAGTTTCTCTTGGCGGAGGTGTATTCTATGGGTGCACTTTGCTGAATGAATTGAAAAACGTGACCCTTGTTGACTATGCCTACAATGATTTTATCAATTCGCCGCTGGTGAAGGTGGAAAATGGAATGTATTCTGTTTTTGGACACATACTGTATGTGAAGAACAGTGAACTGTATGCTAAAACCGTTATTCCTTCCTATATAACCCATATCGCAGATATTGCATTTATTGACTGTTCCAATCTTGTTTATTTGGAAATTCCCGATAGCGTTGTCTATATTGGGAAGGAGGCATTTTATAACTGCTATAACCTTTCTGAAGTCAAGATTGGAAACGGACTTTGCGTGGTGGGTGAGGATGCGTTTGGTATCAGAAACGATAATCAAAGAAAGCTGACCAAATGTACATACGACGGAACAGCCGCTTCGTGGAAGAGCATTGAAGGCATTGAAAATTTCCCCAAGCTCTGTAATGTAATATGTCAGGACACGACCATACTTGGTGTTTTGCGCGAAGTTGCGCTGGGAAATGGGATAGAAGTGATCTTGACAAGCGATGGTGTTGCTGTATTCAGCGGAGAAGGCGACATATCAAATGAGCAGTTTTTGTGGAACGAATATGCGGATCGTGTGAAAAAAGTAATTCTTTTGGAAGGTATTACCGCTGTTTATTCGAATACTGTATTCCAAAAATGCGTCAATTTGGAAACCATCGTATTCCCCTCCACCATGGTGGAAACTGCCCGCGAGGCTTTTGAAAATACCCTTTGGTATCAGAAGTTTAACAGTAAAAAAGACGGTGTACTGATGGCGGGAGAAGCACTGCTAATGGTATCTAACGCATGGGAAGGCACATTCAAGGTGCCCGATGGCATTAAAATTGTAAGTAAAGATGCTTTTTCCGGTTGCACACAGATTACAGATGTTGATCTGAACCGTGTGGAATATATCGGAAAACAAGCGTTCTTCCGTTGCTTGGGGCTTACCCACATAGAGATTCCCGACAGTGTGACAGAAATTGCTTCATTTGCGTTTGAGGCCTGCACCGGTTTGACAGAGTTGATCATCCCTGCCGGCGTGACGAAGGCGACCGGTATTGTTTCGAATTGCCATTCGCTTCGCAAACTGATCTTTTTGGGGGGCACTCAATTTGAGCATAGTATAGCAATTGGTTGTGACTCTTTGGAACTGGTGGTGTTGGGCGAGGGAACAACACAGCTTCCCATTTATTCGGTGCAAAATTGCAGTGCGCTGAAATATCTGGTGTTGCCCTCTACCATGTTGATCGCCACCACCTACTCATTGCCCACGGAAACGCAGATTCTTTGCATGACAAAAGAGTTGGCAGATTTTATAAAAAATGCAGATAGTAAGCATAGCGTATATGTTTACAGCGAATTTCTGCCCACAGAAGAAGGGGCTTTCTGGCATTACAATGAGCAGGGGGAGCCTGAGATATATGGATAAACACAAACGGAAAAGCCGCATTGGCTTTTCCGTTTGTTGATAGCGCATTTTTTGTAAGAATATCTGAATTTCTTGACAAAATCTTGTCCGGATGCTATACTTTTGGTAAGGAAAGGATGTGATGCTGTGGGCTGGGTACTTGTGGTTTTGGGAATAATAATTGTTGGGATCGCTTTTTATGCATATTATTTTTTGAAAAGAGCATTTACTGTTTTTGGGTTGCCCGTGAAGCGTAAATGGGTCAAAACAGTAAATATTCTTTTGGCTATTTTGATTGCTTTATTATGTGCCAATCCCTTTGGCTTTTCCATGGTGATTATTTTGCATGTGTTGGCAATCGCCGCCCTTTTTCAACTTGTGAATTTTATTGTAAAAAAGACGTTTGGCAAAAAGCATTCCATTTCCCTATGGGAAAAGATATATGGCAGCGGTATATTGCCCATTTTTTTTGCCGCTTTGATATTGTTTGGCGGATATTTGAATTTGCATCATGTGGTACGCACCGATTATACCGTGTATACCGATAAGGACATCCGTGCGCAGGGGTATCGGATCGTTTTGATTGCCGATGTGCATTTTGGTGTTTCGCTGGATGAAGCGGAATTGTGGGAAAAATGTAAGGAAATCAGCAGTGCAAAGCCGGACATTGTGATCCTTTGCGGAGACATTGTGGACAATTCCACAACCTATTCCCAGATGCACAGCGTGTTCAGTGCCTTTGGCAGTATTGAAAGTAAACTCGGTATTTACTATGTACATGGCAATCACGACAGACCCATGTCATTGGTAAAAAGCGCGTTTAGTGAAAAAGAATTGGAAGAAACTATTTTGGCAAACGGAATTACCATTTTGCAAGACGATGTATTGCCCCTTGCCGAAGATCTAACGATTGTGGGAAGGGAAGACCGAAGCGCCAAGAGCCGTCGTTCTTTGGAACAGTTGTTTGAAAAAGCAGATCAAAATGACTTCATTTTAACCCTTGATCATCAGCCGAATCAATATAAAGAAAACGGGAAAATAGGAACAAATTTGCTCCTTTCGGGGCATACTCACGGAGGTCAGCTGTTCCCCATCGATTATATCCAAGAGTGGATCCCTTTTAATGACGGCGTTTACGGAAGATATGATATTGACGGTGATACCGTAGCTATTATCACTGCAGGCTTTGCAACATGGAGTTATCCCAGTAAAACAGCCGCCCCTGCGGAATATGTTGTGATCGATATAAAACCGAGTGAATAAGAATAAATTGGCAGATACTTTAATCTTATTTTGGGATATCATAAAATTTGCCCGGAAAAGTAAGTGTGATATGCACCTCCAAAAGTGTTTAACTTTTGGGGTGCATATCACTTTTAAAATATAGAGAATATTCTTTTTATAGATTATCTCATAAAAGAGAGACTTTAAGTGGGTAAATCCAGCAGTATCATTTTGACAATGGCGAGGCATTCGCGCAGACCGCTGGGAATGATGGTATAAAACGTGGTATTTCCGTGGGCGTGGGTAATGTTTGTAAAGCCTGCGTGATGGGCAAGACAGCCTGCGCGGAAAATATGAAAATCGGAAGTTACATATGCGACGGTATAGCTACCGTCAAAGTGTGTATCGAGCAGTTTCTTGGTGAAAACGAAGTTTTCATGGGTACTGGTGGAACGCTCTTCTTTTAATATGAGAGAAGGGTCTACTCCGTTTTTAATAAGATAACGCTCCATGGCAAGGGCTTCTGTGATGTTCTCGCCACTGCCTTGTCCGCCGCTCACTACAATGATGGCGGTGGGATTTATTTCATGCAGTATAAGGGCTGTGTCCAGGCGGTTTTGCAGATCCGTTGATATTTCTTCACCGTGAATGCCCCCGCCCAGTACCAGAATAACATCCTCTTGATAGGTGACATCGTCATGGCTGCCGTATGTGTACAGAGATAAAACAACAGTAGCCAGGGTAATCAGCCCTCCTATTACGGTATAGCGTAGAATTTTAGGTATCTTTTGGGCGGCAGTTTCCCAAAAAATGCCCCAAATCAGCAGAAATGTTCCCAAAAAATAGGTCAAAATTGCTGGGACATTTATGATCCCGTATCGCGATACAGCGATGGCATTGATGAAAATGAGTATCCCGAGAAGCAAAACGGCGTATCGAAAAAATGATTTTAAGGGTTCTTTTTTTGAAATGGAATGTTGGTATAAGTATCTTTTTGACTGCATCCTGCTCTGCCTCCTCCCGCACACGCGCATGCACAGGCGCAAGCGCATCCTCTGCCGCCACCTCCGCCATGATATGTTGATGTATGGGCACTGCGTGCTCTGATATAATGGGTATTTTTTCTGCCGTAGGTATGTATGCGATATCCGTAACCGCTAAGAAATCCTCTGCCGCGGTTGTAGGAAACGTAACAGTCAATGATATATACCATGGGAACGAAAAGAACACCTGCTATTATAAAAGCAACTGCCATACCGGCACGTTTGACTGCAATCAAGTCATTGTAGGCATCGCTATCGTTAAAGTGTGTATATGTTACGGTTTCGCAGTTTTCAAAGATTGTGTTGTCATAATGCACTTGCATTTTTTCATATCCGCCGCAATCTAATGTGCCTTGCCAGACATGATATCCATCTATGCTACGGTGAGCATTGGTTTGAAGGCAGTGTTCCGATTGCTTCCATTTGAATTCGTACGCTTCTACGGGAATACTGTTAAACCATCCGGGGACAAATTCATAGAAGTATCTGCCTTCCTTTTGGCAAAGCATTTTATTTTGATTGATTTTAAAGGAGAATTCCACAATTTCACCGTCAACGTAGGAGTTTTTGAAATCCAGCCGCAGTGCGGTATAGTCATCTTCGGCAATTTTTTGATAGGAAGAAACGGTGGAGGATACGCTGTTGGGATAGATCGTAAAATGTTCGTTTGGCATCCCGATCTCGACCCAGGTCAGTTCTTCCCCAAAATCGACTGCTTGCCATACAAAGGAATAGGTAATATCGAGGCTTCCGTTTTCTGTGGGCTCAACAGTTACGGTATATTTTTTAATAATATCCTGTGGATCGGGCGGGTCGGCTGTGAACGCCATGAAAACAAGAAATGTTTGTAAGACAACGATGATTACGAGGAAAACAGTATTGCGAACAGGAAAGGTTCTGTTTTTTTGTACGTATTCTTTCGTGTAATTGTTTTTATCTTTTTTGGTCTTCTTCATGCCTTGTTCCCCTCCTTGTCACTGCGAAAAGGGCATTGCAGTGCTTCTTTTTCGCTTATTTGACGAAGTCTTTTACATTTGGGGTGCTTCCAGATGCGGGGAAAATCATCCATTAGAATATTGCCAAGCCCTGCATCGGCAGAAAGCCAGCTTTGGCAGGGAATTACGGTACCATCAGGGGCAATTGCCATATTGGAAAGCGCTGCTCCGCACATGGGTACGTGCATGCCAATGGATTCCAGTTTTTCTTTTTCAATCAGTCCCGGAGAGGTGAAGTCGATCTCCATATCGTTTGCATTACAGTATTCTTTGGCTTGCTTTACAATATCAAACAGTGCAGTTTCGTTAAGATCGTACTCAGTATGATTGATACCTGCCATCCCGGTACAGATCAGTCCGCTTGTCGTTACAAAACGCACGCCGAGAGAGTGGATAAAACGCAGCGTTGCAAGGTAATCGGCATTTTTCTTACAAAGAGGGGTATTGATACTGATGTCAAGTCCTGCTTTGACGGCATTCCCAATGCCTGTAACGGTATCTTGAAAATGAGCAGTGCCCACAAGAGTATTATGTACCGATTCATCATGGGAATATAAAGTCACTTGGACGCTGTCCAGTCCCGCAGCTTTGAGCTTTTGAACCAAAGCGGGTGTCAGATTGATGCCGTTTGTGTTTAAACGTGTGACCATGCGTTTGGCGTGCTCTACCAAAATGGGAAGATCATCACGCAATGTAGGCTCACCGCCTGTAAAGGTCACCATAGGGATATGTGCCTTTTGCAGGCGATCAATGACTGTTATCCATTCCTTGGTGGACAGTTCCCGTGCGGCGCTGTGGCATTGTCCCGCTGCATAGCAGAAGGTACACTTTTGATTACATTTCCATTTTCCGTTCTCGTCTGTCATGGCGCTGATCATCAGATCCATACGGTGAGGGGCAGTCATATTTTTGCCATAGGCACGCAGAGAAAGCTTTTCGATATCGATTTCGGGATCATTGCCTGTGGCAATGGCAAATAATACTTCTAAGATTTCATAAAGATCATCTTCGATGGCTTCTTTGGTGGTGGATGAATATATTGCATGAACTTTTTTGATTGTGTTTTTTATAATGGTCTGCTCGTCTTTTTCCAAAATGGGCTTCCCGTCAAAGCGGTTGACTTCTTTCATGAAATGTGAAAGTAAGGTCGCCCAAGCATATCCGATGGGAAGAATATAGTAGCCGTTTAATATGACAATATAGGAATTGCTTCGGAATAGACGGAATTTGGGCGGTACAAGATGTATGCGAACCACGCCCGGACCGTCGGGATTGAAGGTGCAATGAATGACGCCTTCTTTAAATTCTTTATATTGTGCGATTTTTTGAAAAAGCCCCATAAATTACTCCTTTGATAGCATTGCCAAAATTTCAGCGGCATTGGTGTCAGGCTTCACTTTGGGCATGATCTTTTCAATGAAACCGTTTTCGTCGATAATGAAGGTGGTACGTACCACACCCATGCTTGTTTTTCCATACAGTTTTTTCTCCTGCCATACTCCGTATGCCTGAATAGCAGTAAGGTTGGGGTCGGATAGCAGAATGAAGGGCAGGGAATACTTTGCGGCGAATTTTTGGTGAGATGCAACGCTGTCGCGGCTGATACCGATCACCACGATATTTTTGCTTTGAAAAGCGGTATATGCGCCGGCAAAAGCGCAGGCTTGACGGGTACATCCGGGGGTATTGTCTTTGGGATAAAAGTATAATACAACCTTTTGGCCGAGAAAATCAGAAAGGGATATGCAGTTTCCGTTTTGGTCAAGTAAAGTGAAATCAGGTGCTTTGGATTCTATCTCTAACATGGCGTTACCTCCGTTTTTTTATATGAATATTATAACAAAAAAACAAATGAATTACAAGATATAAATATAAAAAAGGGACTGTAAAACGCACCTCAAAAAATACAAGACCCATCCATACGGATGAGCCTTGTGCTTCTTGAGGTGCTTTTTTACAGTGCTTGTTTTTATACAACAGAGGGTTCATCTTGCTTTTTGGTTTGAGATTTGAAAGAAACTGAGCCTTCCTTTTCTAAACGCAGATTGTCTCTTGCGTTTTCCAGCATCAATTTGATGCGGTTTTCTTGGTTGATCCTGGTAGCACCAGGGTCATAATCCACTGCGACAATGTTGATGTCGGGATAAGCCTCCTTCAGAGGTTTCATCATGCCTTTGCCCGCAATGTGATTGGGCAGACATCCGAAGGGCTGGGTGCAGACAATGTTTTTGACTCCCATTTCATAAAGCTCTGCCATTTCCGCGGTAAGCAACCATCCCTCGCCCATTTTCATGCCGTTCCCGATGATATTTTCGGTAAGCGCAGGAGTATGCTTAAAAGAGGACATGGGCACAAAGCTGCTGTTGTCTTTGATCGCCTTGATCAGATCCAGTTGCTTGTTGATAAACATTTTGTATGCAAAGCGATAGATCAGAACCGATTTTTTGTTGCGGCGGTAAAGTTTATAGTCCATGATATTGTTATAAATGGTGTACAGACAGAAATCGGTTAGTCCCGGGACAACGCATTCGGCGTTTTCGGTGTGCAGAAAATGTTCCAGATTGTTATTTCCCAAAGGGGAATATTTTACGAATATCTCACCGACAATGCCCACCTTCACTTTTTCTGTTTTGGTCATGGGAATTTTGGCAAAGTCTTTTACAATGGCGGTATAATTCTTTTTGATCTTTCGGTAGGAAACACGTTCGTTTTCCATTTCCTTTGCCAATTGATCGGTCCAACGCTTTACAAGTGCTTCGGTCTGCCCCGGATTGTTTTCATAGGGAATACACTGGTTCTTTAGACACATCAGCAGATCGCCGTAGGTGACGGCGTACATCATGCGGTGAAGCAAGGACGGGGTAAGGCGGAAGCCGGACCCCTTTTCGAGCCCCGAAACATTAAATGAAATTACCGGAATGTAGCCGTATCCTGCCTTTTCCAGCGCTTTTCGCAGCAGATGGATGTAGTTGGAAGCGCGGCATCCGCCTCCGGTCTGGGTGATGAGCAGAGCGACCTTGTGAGGGTCGTATTCGCCGCTTTCCAAAGCCACAAGGAACTGCCCGATGACGAGCAGGGCAGGATAGCAGATATCGTTATGTACATATTTAATACCTGTATCAGGGATCTTGCGGTCAAGAGACGGCTCTAACATAACAGCGTTATAACCATAAGAGCGCATGATCTTGCAAAGAAGCTCGATATGTACGGGAAGCATCGTGGGAACTAAAATTGTATAGTCCTTCTTCATTTCTTCGGTGAAGATGGGGTAGCTTTTGGTTTCGTTTTGTTCGTTCATAATCTTAACCTTCTTTTTCATCCAGCGCGCCTACCAAACTGCGCAGGCGGATCTTTACAGCCCCTAAATTGGTGATCTCGTCGATCTTGATCTGCGTATATAATTTACCGCGGTTTTCTAAAATTGTGCGTACTTCATCGGTTGTAACAGCATCGATGCCGCAGCCGAAGGATACCAGTTGTACAAGTTCTACTCCCGGATTGTTGGCGGCGTATTCCGCACTGCGATATAGACGGGAATGATAGGTCCATTGGTTCAAAACATTGACTTTTTTTGGTTCAGAGAGGGTGAAAATGCTGTCTTCGCTGACAACAACAAAGCCAAGCGAGGATGCTAAACGGTCAATTCCATGGCAGATCTCAGGATCGGTATGGTAAGGCCTGCCTGCTAAAATCATAACCCGTTTTCCGTTTTCCTTTGCATAGCGAAGGGCGTGGACACCTTCTTGCGAAAGTGCGCGCATATAATTTTCATATGTTTCATTGCCGCGTTTGATTGCCTTGCGGATGTCCGAAATGGATATTTTTCCGAACACGGGAGCAAGTGCTTCAGCAAGACTTTTTGCCAGTACTTTTTCGTCGTTGATATTGAGATAGGGATATAGGAAAGTGACTTTGGAAAGGCTTTCCATATTTCCGCGCAGAACCTCGGGATAATAGGCAACCACAGGGCAATTATAATGGTTTTCTCCCGCGTGTTCGTTGACATTGTAAGTAAGGCAGGGGGAGAAAATGGCATCCGGTTTTTGCTCAAGCAGCCATTCAATATGACCGTGCATTAGCTTTGCGGGATAGCAGGCGGTATCGGAAGGAATGGAGAACTGTCCTTTTTCGTAGATAGTACGGTCGGAAAGCTTGGAAAGAACAACGCGGAAACCGAGCGTTTTGAATATGCTGTGCCAAAAAGGAGCCAACTCATACATACCAAGTGCTAAAGGTAGACCGATGGTGCCGCGAATGGGCTGACCTTGATCTTCCATCAGCGAAGTGAGGTAATTGGTTTTGAATTCGTAGAGATTTGGCAGTTTTTCGGTCACTTTGATTCCCAGACCCTTTTCACAGCGGTTTCCCGATATGAATCGTTCCCCGCCGGCAAAGGTGTTGATGGTCAAATTGCAATGGTTTCCGCAAGCTTGACAGATGGCGGTGCGGGATGTATGTGTAAAGTTTTCCAGCGCTTCGGGCGTGATGAGGGTGGATTTATGCGCGGGATTCTTATTCACTTTGTGTTTGGCGTACAGAGCTGCGCCAAATGCACCCATGAGTCCCGCGATGGAGGGACGAATGACTTCTTTACCAAGTTCGATTTCAAAGCTGCGTAAAATGGCGTCATTTAAGAAGGTTCCGCCCTGTACAACGACTTGATCGCCCAATTCGTCGGCGGAAGAAGCACGAATGACTTTGTATAGCGCATTCTTGACTACACTAATGGAAAGACCGGCTGAAATATCACCCACATCAGCACCGTCTTTTTGTGCCTGCTTTACGCTGGAATTCATAAATACGGTGCAGCGGCTTCCCAAATCCACGGGCGCTTTGGCGTAAAGCCCCAGTTTTGCAAATTCTGCGATTGGATAGCCCATGCTGCGAGCAAATGTTTCGATAAAAGAGCCGCATCCCGAGGAACAGGCTTCGTTTAAAAGAATGCTGTCAATGGCACCGTTTTTGATGCGGAAACACTTAATGTCCTGTCCGCCAATGTCCAAAATGAAATTGACTGCCGGATTAAAATGTTTGGCGGCTCGGTAATGCGCCAGTGTTTCTACGATCCCAAAATCGCATCCGAATGCACGACGGATCAGTTCTTCGCCGTATCCTGTAACTGCGCCTGCGCGGATTGTGATAGAATCCGCTGTTAACATATAGATTTTTTTGAGCTGTTCACGAATGATCTCTACGGGATTGCCGCGGTTAGAATCATAATATGTGTACAAAATTTCGTTGTCTTGCGAAATGAGAGTGAGCTTGGTGGTTGTGGAGCCGCAGTCAATGCCAAGGTAAGCATTTCCTTTGTATCCTGTTATGTCTGAGGTGGGAACGGTGTTTTTGGCATGACGGATACGGAATGCGTCATAGTTTTCTTGTGTACTAAAAAGTGGGGGCAAAACATTTCCCTGTTTCTTTTCTTCGGTGGCACCGGCAAGAGCGGCGATCAAAGAGTGGATGCCGGTGGCAGGGCAGCTTTGACTGTAATGTGCTGTGCCCATTGCCACGGCGAATCTGCCGTATTCGGGAAAGATGGCGTGTTCGTCATCCAGACCCAGTGTTTCTTTAAAACGTGCGCGCAGACCCTTACAGTAATATAAAGGTCCGCCAAGGAACATGACTTTCCCTTCAATCTTATGACCTCTGGCGAGCCCTGCAATTGTTTGGTTAACAACCGCTTGAAAGATACTGGCTGCAATGTCTTCTTTGCGTGCGCCTTGATTGAGCAACGGCTGAATATCTGTTTTGGCAAAAACGCCGCACCGTGAGGCAATAGGATAGATTTTTTGATGGTCAAGGCTCAATTTGTCAAGAGTATCTGCGTCCACATCCAAAAGGGTTGCCATTTGGTCGATAAAGGCACCGGTGCCGCCTGCGCAGGAGCCGTTCATGCGTTCATCGGGCATGCCGTATTTGGAAAAGAATAGAATTTTAGCGTCTTCTCCTCCCAGTTCTATCACGGTGGTGGTATCCGGTTCAGTGCGGCGCACGATCTCGCCGGTGGCATAAACCTCTTGTACAAAGGGAATGTTGGCAGCTTTTGCAACGCCAAGACCTGCGGATCCGGATATGGCTACGGTGAAAGGATGGTTTTCTAAAAGAGGCAGGGTGTCCTTTACCAATTCCAGTGCTTTTTGCCGAACAAAAGAATAGTGACGCTCATAACGTTCGTATACACGGTTTTGATTTTCGTCTAAAACTACGATTTTGGCGGTGGTGGAACCGATGTCAACGCCCATTGACCAAAGCAAATTTGTGTTTTTCATTTTATACTACCTTTACATATATCATTACAAATCTGATCGTTGTCATGAATGTACATATATATTATACGATATTTTTTATCAAACTGCAATACACAGATTTTTGATAATCGGTTATGAAACAAGATTTTTTTGTGGAATTCGACAAAAAAGGTACAATTTTTTGGGGAGGTGTGGCGAATTCCTAAAGAAAACAAAATTTGTAAAAATGCTCTTGACAAACAAAAGGAGGGTGAATATAATGGTTAGGAAAATATAAGGTAAAGAAGGGATACTATGATTTATTTAGGCGAAGTGGCGAAGTCCGCATTGTCGGTTATTTTCATTGTGTTTGCTATTTCTGCAATTGGCTACTTGCTCGGCAGAATTACGGTTAAAGGTATATCTTTGGGCACTGCCGGAGTGTTACTTGCGGCATTGTTGTTTGGAATTGCAGTTAGCTATATTCCGGATGGTTACAATTGGCGATTCAACTATTTCGTTGTATAATGCCGATAATTTTAAATTGATTTCCAATATTGGGACGGCATTATTTGTAACTGCGGTGGGCTTGATAGCGGGTCCCAAATTTTTCCGTACATTTAATCGCAAATCCATGGCATATATTTTGCTGGGTGTGATTATTATTGTATCTTCCGGTATATCGGCTGTTATATTAATGAAAGTAACAAACACAGATTCCGGCATGATGGCCGGGCTTTTGACAGGGGCTTTGACTTCCACTCCCGGCTTCTCTGCGGCGCAAGAAGGTGCTGCAGAGGCGGCAAAGGATGCAGTTTCTGCCGGTTACGGTATTGCGTATATCTTTGGTGTGCTGGGCGTAGTTTTGTTTGTTCAGATCCTTCCTAAGATTTTAAAAGTCGATATGGCAAAAGAACGCGAGAGCTTTGTGGCTGCCAATACAGTTGCAATTCCTGCTCCCAAGGGAAAGCGTATTTCCATTGAATCGTTTGGCTTTTTCTCGTTCTTCCTTACGGTTGCGTTGGGAGTTATCATCGGCGCTTTCAAAATCCCCGGCCTTAATTTCTCATTGGGTACCTCCGGCGGTACATTGGTGGCAGGACTGATCGTTGGTCATTTCGGACATATTGGACCCATCGATATGACTGTGAAGAAAGAAACCTTGAATTTTATTCGTGAACTTGGTTTGGTTCTGTTCCTGGTGGGCGCGGGTGTTCCGGGCGGCGTGAAGTTTATTTCTGCAGTGGGCGATGCTCCGCTGTCCTTGCTGTATGGATTCATTTTGATGATTGTTCCGTTGATTATCGGATATGTTTTTGCAAAATATATCTTTAAGCTTTCTATCTTTAATTGTCTGGGCGCCATCACCGGCGGTATGACTTCAACTCCTGCGTTGGGCGCGCTGATTGCAACTGCCGGTACGGACGACGTTGCATCCGCATATGCGGCTACCTATCCGACAGCGCTGGTTTCGGTTGTGATCGTTGCCAAGATTCTGGTAATGTTATGATGTATAAAAACGAACTGTATCAATTTAGGTGCAGTTCGTTTTTTTGATGTTTAAAGGCGGTTGACAGTGTTTTAAAAATATGATATAATATTTATATATAAAATGTTGTTTGGTAGGAGACAGAGTGAATAGAAGAAAAATACAATGGGCAATTTTGTTGGCGATCATCGTTTTGATGGCAACCATAACAGCTGGTTTTCTGATATATATGTCATTTGATGACAAAAATGATAGGCCGGATGAGTTAATAGATAATTGTGTACCGTATCCGGACGATGAGAGTATATTGGATATTGTGTCGCAGGGAACAGGATACGATGGAACATTGCGTGTGGGTAAAAATGGTGAATTGTTGTTTTCGCCCTATTTGGATGAATTACGTGACCGTGTTTCCATGGGAGATGATTTGGAGAATTACAGTGTTCAGTTAACCTTTGTTCTCATGGAAAAAGCAGGGATTCCTTATTGGGCATATCCAAGTGTCACGCTACCTATTTCCGCTTCGGAGGATAAATGGTATGATGTTTTGTTACAGGGTGAGGGAGAAGACTGCGGATTTTGCCCTACAGGTGATCGATTATATAATATAGAAGTTACAATTCTAAAAAATGATAAGCCTCAGATGGTGGGGGTGTGGCGGAACATACAAGCGCCCAAAGCATACACCAAAAGTGAGTATTATACACCTACCCCCATTCCCACTGATGCAGATAGAAAACAAGTGCAATTTACTGTAAAATACTTTACGACCGAAGGAGGGTATTTGAAGGGGGATGTGGAGCAGATATTACATATCGGTTCCAAAACAGCATCGGTAACGGCTGTTCCCAAGGATGGCTATTTGTTTGCTTGTTGGAGCGATGGGGTGACGGATGCCACCAGAAAAGGCGAAGTTTTTGTGCGGGATGAAACTATTTATGCCAGATTTACTAAGGTGGAGCTGGATCCGGGCATTGCCAATATGTTTATTGTAACTGAGACCGGAAAGCCGATTACTTCTAAAACCCAGTATGTAAATGCGACGATCACGATTGAAGGTGCCGCCAATGATAAGTATAACACGACACTGACTACGCAGATTAGAGGGAGAGGAAATTCTTCCTTTAGTTCTACCGCATTGACAACGCAATATAACAGTAAAAATTCATATCGGTTAAAACTGACCGAAAAGACCAATTTGCTTGGCGTGGGCGGGTCTTCCAATCGAGATTGGGTGCTCCAATCCAATAAATTTGATGTTACCAATCTGCGCAATTATTTTGTGTGGAATTTGGCAAAACAGATGCAGACGATTCCGTTTGTCCCGGGATGCACTTGGGTCAATTTGTATATCAACGGTGATTATCGCGGTATTTATATGATTACCGATCAAATTGAAGTGGCAAATGACCGTGTAGAAGTAGATGACAGCGGCAGTGATCCCGATAAAGGATATTTGGTGGAATTTGATACCCGCGGTCAAAGCGAGATCGGTGCAGTAGAAGGGCTTACTTATTTCTATATTCCGGGCTTTTATGATACCGATATTAATTTGCCCAGAGAATGGGTGATCAAAAGCAATGTGACAAGCAAGGCGGAAAATTCGTTTATTCGCGATTACTTTATCAAATGTCATAAAGCAATTATGAATGGAAAGCGGAACGAAATCGACAAATTGGTGGATATTCCATCCCTTGTTGATATGTTTATCATTGAAGAACTCACTAAAGATGTGGATGTAGGCGCAGCCAGTAACTTTTGGCAAAAGGAAAAAGGCGGTAAATTATATTTCACAGCTCCTTGGGATTTTGATACCAGTCTTGGTGCATACGGCGTGGCTGTATATATAGATGGCTTTGTTTGTGAATATGATAAAGGGGAATACCACCCCCATCTTTGGTTGAATTCACTGATCCAGCAGAAATGGTTTTTGACCGAATTATATGCCAGAATGCAGCAGGTTTCAGATATGATTGAAACTGCCAAGTCGGGCGTGATTGCCAATGCGGCCATGTTGCGCGCTGCGTCTGATCGAAATGATGCAAGATGGCATATATACGGCAGAGAATATCATCCGTTTGTATCTCAAAAGGTATCTGTGCAGCTAAAAGATTATGATGCACAAATTGATTATATGTGCAATTGGATAGATGAGCGGTTTGAATGGATGATGCAGGAAATATGGTCCAGACTTTTTTCTTGAAAAATTTATGAATGAACAATGACATATAAAACATTACTCATAAAGCAGAAAGGCGGATGAATATGAAAAAAGGATATTTAGGTGTTGTATCCATGTTGTTGGTGTTGTTAATGCTATTTGCTTCTTGCGGTAAAAGCGCTGTTCCCGAAAATGACGATCCTACAACACAAGAGAGTGTGACGCAAGATGGGAAGGAGCCGACAGTGAAACCCGATCCGACAGTAAAGCCGGAGCCGGGGCCGGGACCTGATATCCCTACGCCCGATATTCCTACGCCGGATGATGATCCGATTTTGGATGCGGATATGGACGGTATTCCGGAGTTTGAAAAGCAGGGTGCCGGCTACGGCGATATATTGCGTCTGAAATCCACCGGGCAGATTGTATTTTCTCCCTATTTGGAGGAGTTTATGGATCTGACCTATATCGGCGAGAAGGTGGAGGACTATCAAGTTGAATTGTGGTTCATTTTACTGGACGATAATGGCAATGAATGCTATGCCTATCCTAAATTGACTTTGCCTATTTACGAATCGCCCAACGGTTGGTTTGATGTTTTTCTGCAAGCGGCCGATGTGGATTGCGGTTTTTGCCCCACTACGTCTCGGGTGTATACCATTGAGCTGACGCTTCTCAAAGAGGACAAGGCGGTCATGGAAGGAACTTGGCAGAAGATTGAAGCATCCGATAAATTAGTCGACAGCGATTATTACCGCCCCAGCGATCTACCCACTGACGATGATCTGCAAAATGTGGATTGTACGGTAGAATACCGCATTGCGGGTGTAGGCGGTACATTGCTTGGCCCTTCCATACAAAATTTGAAGGCAGGAGAGATAGCGCAAACGGTGACTGCTGTAGAAGAAGAGGGATATATGTTCTCCGGCTGGAGTGACGGATATCCCGGCAATGAGCGAACTACAGATAAGTTCATTCGCGATAAGGTGATATACGCCAAATTTACCAAGATCGAATTGGATCCCGGTATTGCCAATATGTATATTCAGACCGAAACGGGGCTTCCGGTTGTTAAGAAGAATTATGTGAACGCAAGTATTCGTATTACCGGCGCGGCAAATGATAAGTACAATATCTCGATTACCACCCAAATTCGCGGCAGAGGTAACTCTTCTTTTAGTTCCAGTGCTCCGCAAGATGACTATAACAGCAAAAATTCTTATCGTTTGAAGCTTACCGAAAAGGAAAACCTTCTGGGGGTTGGCGGCTCCTCGAATAAAGACTGGGTTTTGAATTCCAATAAATTTGATGCTTCTAATTTGCGTAATTATTTTGTTTGGAATCTGGCAAATCAAATGCAAACATTTCCGTTTGTTCCGGGCTGTACTTGGGTCAATTTGTATATCAACGGCGATTATCGCGGGATTTACATGCTGACTGATCACATTGAAGTTGCCGGGGATCGTGTTGAGGTTGACGACAGCGGCGATGAGCCCGATAAAGGTTATTTGATAGAATTGGATTTCAGAGGCAACAGCGAGAATGATGCAGTAGAAGGATTGACATATTTTTATGTTCCCGGTTTCTACGACGATAAAAGCGGTATTTCCAATCCGCGTGAATGGGTGATCAAAAGCGAAGTGACAAATACGGCGCAAACAGAATTTATCCGAGACTATGTCATTCAATGTCATAATGCGATTATGAGCGGAGATCGGGCAGAAATTGATAAGTTGGTAGACATCCCTTCACTGATCGATATATTTATCATTGAAGAATTATCCAAAGATGTGGATGCCGGCGGCGCAAGTATATTTATGCAAAAAGATAAAGGCGGGAAATTGTATTTTACAGCTCCTTGGGATTTTGACTTCGGTTTTGGTACTTACGGTCCCGCTGTCAATATATACGGTTTTGTTTGTGAATCCGCATCCGGATCGGATCCTAATATTTGGTTTAAGGCACTGATTGCGCAGCCGTGGTTTATGGAAGAATTAAGCGCACGTCTGAGACAGATTTATCCCATGATTGAAAATGCCAAAAACGATATTGTGTTGACCGGGGAACTGCTTGAACCGGCGGCTGACCGTAACGATGCACGTTGGGACATATATGGGGAGTACTATCACAGTTATGTTTCCAGTCAAGTTTCCGGCAGACTGTACAGCTATGATGAGCATATCGATTTCCTTTGCAATTGGATCGACGATCGTTTTGAATGGATGCTGGAAGAGCTGGCACTTCGTATGTGATGCAATACAGGATACCATAAAATAAAAGGGGCTGTAAAAAAAGTCCCTGAAAAAGAAAACGACTATGTGTTCAAAAAATGAGCACATAGTCTTTTTTGTGGTAAAACTAATCTGCAAAAAATGAAAATTATTTTTTAGTGTATGAATACTCATTTATCTTATATTTCTTACTATTTTACCTCAAAAAAATACAAGACCCATCTATACGGATGAGCCTTGTGCTTCTTGAGGCACTTTTTTACAGCGCCTTTGGATGTTTTTGGGATGTTTTTAAGTGATATCTTTCTTTGGGTATTGGTAATAAGCCGCCGCCACGCCGATTATAGCGTAAATACAGCCGGGAATGAAATATTTTACTGCCAATGATTGCGTACTTGTGATCTGAGCTCCATCTGCATAGGCAAAGGGCGTAATAAATTTTAAAAATTCGACTTTTTCGGTGAGATTGGAAATAATGTTCAAAAAATAGAAGCCGGTGGCAAGAGCCAAACCGATTCCGAGGGAAGAGCCGCGCAGAAATGCAGAAATACCAAAGGTAATGCAGGCGATTTCCAACTGCAAAAGATAATAAGAAAGAAACAGCAAAAGCAAAGTTTTGTAAGATGCCGCTTCGCCGATGATCAAGATGCACAGGATGCTGACTATTAAAACGATTAGATTTAAAAGGGTAATTTGCGTGATGACAGAGAACAACTTTTCTGAGATGATCTGATAGCGAGAGATAGGGTGAGTGAGCAAAAATTCGCCTGTCTTATCTCTTTCTTCTTTGGATAGTGCTGAAATACCTAAAATAGCAGCAAAAAATGCACCGCCCATGCCCAAAACATTTCCGCATTCTATGGCAAAATATCCGGAAAACTCTCCAAAGTTCACTTGATCCATGCCAAAGGCGTCGGTAAAGCTTCCCATGTTGGCGAACATATCGCTGATTTGCCCCATTTGGGAACTCATGTCGGGATAGATCAAAATACAAATGCCCAGCATAAAGGATACGATGGCAGACCATAGGATAAGTGAAAGTTTGTTTCGTTTCAGTTCGTGCAGAAAAATGGTCATGGCGTTTCCTCCTTTGCGTAGTAGTGCATAAAGATCTCATCCAGGTTGGGATCGGAAATGTTGATGTCCTCAAAGGATAACGTAGAGAGTATTTGGGTCAGCAAATCACCTCTACCGCTGTATAAAAAACAAGCGGTGTTGTTTTCTATTTTGATATCCCGTATGTTTTCTATGGCAGGCAGTTCATGAATTCCCCGCAAGGTTACCCGTTTGACACCGGTATGCCCCAATTTGCTTATGCTATCTTGAATCATGATCTTTCCTTCACGGATAATAGCGGCGTGTTTGCAGTAGCGCGCCACCTCCGAAAGAATGTGAGAGGAAAGGAATACGGTTGCCCCCTCTTCATTGCGCTCACACAAAATAGCGTATAACTCTCTTTGCATTAAGGGATCCAGACCGCTTGTCGGCTCATCCAGGATGTACAGGTCGGGTTTGTGTTGTAAGGCGCACACGATGCCTACTTTCTTGCGGTTACCCAGTGATAGTTCTCCTATCTTTCGAGAAACATCCAGTTCCAAACGTTTACATAGGATGGCTGCTTCTTTCTCGCAGTTTTTTTTGCGCAGATTGGCGGAAAGTGCGAGAATATCCGCCACTTTCATACCGCTATAAAAATTGCCTTCGGAGGGCAGATAGCCGATTTTAGACAGAATCTCAGTTTTGTTTTTGACAATATCCATGCCAAAGACGGAAGCTTTCCCGCTTGTGGGAGAGATCAACCCCAGCAGTGTACGGATAGTGGTGGACTTGCCCGCACCATTGGGACCGATAAAACCGAAAAAGTCGCCGCTTTCTACCTTGAGATTAACGTCAATAATTCCGCGCGCTTTTCCGTAATACTTGCTTAGGTTTTCTGTTTGGATAATATACATTTTCATCTCCGTTTTATGTTAGTTTTATTTTAAATGACCCTGAATGGTTTCATACAGTGCTTTGGTTTGGGTAGTATCGGCAAGACTGATGACTAGATACTTTTCATTTGTTTTGATAACGATGTAAGAAGAACTTCGGGCATACATATATCGGGTATGATTTCCCAGCTTTTCGTTGTGAAACCACCCCAGCATTAGTTTGGCAGAATCAAATCCATTTATCTTGTGTCCGTCGATCTCCCCTTCATGGTATGAAATTTCTTGAATATCGGCATAGTTAACGGTGATTTTCTGCCAATAGGGGGCATCCAGAGAAAAGGAATGATCGTCTTGATACTGTATTTGGATATTTCCCGTGAACATAATAATTCCCAAAATCAAAAATATAGGGATAAGAATACATATGGTAATATAGATGTAAATCTTTTGCCCGGTAGTGCGTGCGTAATCTTCTTTGGTGGCAGTTCCTTTGCGCAGTTGATCTTTATAGTAAAAATAGGAATACAAGGCCGGCAGCAGGGCAATGAGGACAAGAATAGGCAGGGCAATGCCAATTATAATAGGATAGGGGAAAAACGCCAACAGCAAAAAGATAAATCCTGTGAATAACCATACTTTTGAGCCGAAGCGGTGAGTAGCGTTCCAGTTTTCCTTGTTGGAAAGGGTCCAGCGGGTTTTGATACCGATGATATGATTTTGTCGGCATTTGGGCAGATAGTTCCCGATAATAATAAACATGGTGCCAAAAAGGATGCACAGAATAACCATGTAATTTAATTTCATACCGCATATCACCGTATAAGTGATGCCGGAAGCATATAAAGAAATGACGGGTAATATCCAAATGGCAAGATCATATACTTTTTGGCTTTGTCCTTGGCGGAAATTGTCTTTATAGGTGATCCAAAGCCCCAACAGCTGCAGAGGTAATAAAATAACGGGCATCAAAAAAACGGGAAGCAAAGCGCCGCTGATAGAAGTGTGTTCTTCCCACGTGCCCCAATTTTGAATAGCAAGCTCATTTAACTTGGGAAAAAACAGTAAACCGAGTAAGGCAGGCAGAAGGATAATTAGGCAACTGAGAATGATTTTAAATTTATTTTGTTTTTTCATTTTCGTCTCCTTCTTTCAGATCGGTGATCCAAAGCAAGATTTCCTCCAGTACGGAGGCATTCAGTTCATAATAAATAAATTTGCCCTCTCGGGAATCGCGAATGAGGTCCGCCTCTTTTAGGATCGACAGATGACGGGAGATGGATGCGCCTGTGACCGAAAAATGATCGGTTATTTCGCCGGCAGACATCCTGCCTTTTTTGAGCATATTCAGTATTTCCCGCCGAATGGGGTCGGCAAGCGCTTTTAGGGTGTACTGCAGTGCCACATAACCATCTCCTCATTTAACATTTAACCTAATTGTTAAATGTATTGTAGCATGAATTTTGATAATTGTCAAGTAGGTCGATACAATTTTGACGGAAATCAGGTTGAAAAGATTGCGTTGTTATGGTATAATCAATGTGAAAACACAATTGTACTCATAAACGGAGGGAATATGGATTTTATAGAGTTGGCAAAGGCGCGTTATTCGGTGCGTTCTTTTCAAAGTAAAGAAATTGAAAGTGAAAAATTAGGCGCAATTCTGTTGGCGGGTAAAGTTGCCCCCACCGCCTGCAACAATCAGCCGCAGAAGATTTTTGTGGTGAAAAGTGAAGAAATGAGAAAAAAGCTTGCATCGGTCTGCATCTGCACCTTTGATGCACCGATCATATTGGTTGTGGGTTATGACAAGGAACGTGATTGGAAAAACAGTTTGATGCCCGGCTATAGCTCGGGTGAAACCGATTGTGCCATTGTGTGTACCCATATGATGCTTGCCGCATGGGAGCAGGGAATTGGTTCGTGCTGGGTGGGAAGATTCAATGCCGATGAAGTGAAAGAAGCACTCTCGCTTCCGGAAAATATAAGAGTTACCTCTCTTTTGCCTATCGGCTATGCCGCTGAAGAGGCGCAGCCTTCTTTGCGCCATACCGTTTACCGCGAAATGGAAGATATCCTTACCGAATTATAAAAGAAAACAACCAAATGCAGTGCCGTTTTGCATTTGGTTGTTTTTATGATAATAGCTTTTTAATCTAAAATGGTTCCGTTGATGGAGACGGTTACGATTCTCCAGGGAATGAATTTGCCGCTTGTCATCAAAGCGCGTTTTACTGCGTTTTCAATGCCGCCGCAACAGGGCACTTCCATACGAACAACGGTGACACTTTTGATATTGTTATTTGCCAGAATGGCGGTGAGCTTTTCGGCATAATCTCCCTCATCAAGCTTGGGGCAGCCAATCAGCGTAACACGGTTTTTAATGAATTCGTTATGGAAATTACCGTAAGCATATGCGGTACAATCTGCCGCTACCAAAAGATTGGCACCGTCGAAATAGGGAGCTATGACAGGGACAAGCTTTATTTGTATGGGCCATTGAGACAATTGACTGGTCAAAGCAGCGGCGGCAATCGGCACTGCACAGGGCTCGCGCTTAATTGATTTGGATGCCATACCGGGACATCCGCAGGGAAGCGGTGCGGCAGCCTTTTCTTTTTTTGCCTGCAGAACAGCCGCTTCGTCATAGGCAGGCGCTTCTCTTTCCTCAAAGGAAATGGCGTTCGTGGGGCAGGCGGGCAGACAATCGCCAAGTCCGTCGCAATAGTTTTCACGTGTGAGCTTGGCTTTTCCGTTTATTATTTCTATGGCACCTTCGTGGCAGGCGGCGGCACACGCTCCGCATCCGTTACATTTATCTTTATCTATTTTAATAATTTTTCTGATCATCATCTTGCTCCTCTCTTGATTCTACGGTTATATTATAGTACAATGAATCTAATAAAGCGGTTGTATTTACAACAGAAGGGTGATGTTTATGAAAAAATATATTCCTGTTTTGAAAAAAACAAAGATGTTTGCCGGAATCGGTGATGATGAAATCGCCGCAATGCTTTCCTGTCTGGGTGCCCGATTGTATTCCTATAAGAAGGGTGAGTATGTTATGCGTCAGGGAGAGCATATCAGCGATATTACTGTTTTGGTAAAAGGCAATCTTCATATTCAAAAGGATGATTATTGGGGAAACCGCAGTATTTTGGGTCAGATTGCTGTAGGAGAAATGTTTGGGGAGGCTTATGTTGCTCCCGAGAGCGGTGCACTGCTGAATGATGTGGTAGCGCTGGAAGACAGTGATGTTTTGTTTTTTGATGTGAAACGTGTGATCATGACATGCTCGTTTGCTTGCCGTTTTCACGCTATGGTTGTGCAAAATATATTTTTTGCCATTTCCGATAAAAACAGAAAGCTTGTACAAAAGCTCGGGCATATGTCAAAGCGTTCCACCAGGGAAAAACTGATTTCGTATTTGTCGGAAGAAGCCAAACGGCAAAATAGTTCCGTTTTTTCGATTCCCTTTAATCGCCAACAGCTTGCCGATTTTCTATCGGTCGATCGAAGCGCCATGTCCAATGAGCTTTGTAAAATGCGCAATGAAGGACTTTTGGAATTTGAGAAAAACAATTTTCGGTTATTATAAAGAAGTGCGTTATTCCATGAAGCCAAAATAGCTTTTGTTTGCGTACACAATTCCTGTTGCAGTCAAGTTGCCGAAGCGTTCGGCAACTATTTTTTGGGGATTGATAATGAAGAAAACCGGCGATTTTGTCGACGGTTTTAAGTATATTTAGATATAAGCGCTAAAATTAGAATCTTTCATGGTGTTGACCCCTTCCGAGAATTCTGTAAGGCTTCCCAAAGGACTAAGGGATGGTCGGTCGCTATTTTATTGCAAAAGAATAGGATAAAAGTCTTGCGATGCAAGCGAAAATGTGAACTTACAAACAAGCGCATCAAGGTCTTCATCAGAAATGAGCTCACCGTACTTTTCCTCTTTCAAAAACGCAAATATCACACGAAGCAGCGTTGCAAAGTCAATGAGATTGCACTCGTAACATGTTCTTTCGTATATAGAGTCAACCGCCGCCTTAGTATCGGGAGAGAGATCAAGTTCGGTAGGATCATAGAGCAAATAAATAAAATCAATCTGCTTTAGTTCCAGTTCTCCTTTAAGCACCCCTGTTGCGATGCCAAGTAAATGGCATATCATTTGCTTCATATCGAAATGCGCAAGCTGTTCACCTTCGGCAAAATACTCCACGTCCATATAGCGTTTGCATTTTTTTGGTTGCATCTTTATTTCAATGCTACCCAACATTTGCTCGTTAATATAGTTATACAGGTTAGCATAGCTATGGCTTACCGAATTCTTTTTTGCAGAATAAGGCTCGTGGCATTTTGCTTCTACGAAAACATAGCGATGATCTTCCTCCATGAACCCATCGAGGTTGGCAGTACCGCCGACGGTTGTGGAGAGCTTCTTTTCGTAGTGGAAACATTCCTTGTGGCAAGAAAGTTTATAGATCAAGCGGCTCGACGAGCCATAGCATGCCATTTTTGGAGGACGCCCGTTTTTATCGGAAAGCTCGTCTCCTCCGCCTGCACTGTATTCTTCGTGCGCACTTGGCAGCATATCGGTCTTAAATTTCTCCCATTCCTCATTTGTCATATAAGTGTTGTATTCTTTTCCACCGATAAGATATCCGCCTTCTATCGTTTTAATTTCGGACAACTTTATGGCGAGATCTAATTCTTTTGATAATGTCATTGTTATTCTCCATTACTGTTTTTGCAGAGTATTAAAAACGAAGGGATGAGTAGTCACCATTTTGCTTTCGTTATGCCGCGTATATTATACGTGATCAACATCAACCTTTTGACAATAAATGCTGAACGAAATGCCGTTCACAAGTTTGATGCGCAATTCGATAATTCCATGATTAAGCCACCGTTCTCCATAGTTGAAATCCTTATCATACGCAGCAAATACCGTTTGAATAAAGGGCGTGTTATCATCATCTTTTATTTGAAAAATGGATGCTTGTTCGATGATTTGATCGTCCCATATACATAGATTATTTAACCCGATAAAGCCGGTACAACTCACGCACATATCCTTTTGAAGAGAGTCATTAAAAATAAAAAGCTTGGCGCAGTTGTATTCAATTTCGATTCTCTCTATATCGCTGTCTACCCAAGATATATTTTCAAAATTCATATCTGTTACCTCATTTTTCTGTAGCGTCACTTGTTTCTCGTAAGTATTATAACAAAAAATATAAAAAATTCAATAGCTCCTTCCGATTCTCTCCGGACTTTGCGTTTCTTTGTGATATCCTCTGTGCTGACAAAACAGAAAGGAGTCATGACGATGACAATCGAAGAAAAGATAAAAAGTTCGAGCCCACGGCACATATTTATATCCCCTTGATGCCGTGACGAAAGCGAAGACAGGAGCGGGGATGAGTAAAACACTCGGATAATTAAACAAAATCAAGACCGCTTCGAGCATTCAAAGCGGTCTTGATTCGTATGAGTTAAATTGCATCACTATCATGATTTAGTTGATTTTGGGCATCCCTATACATAAGGGTAACATATGTCATGTTCGATGTGTGTACATAGGCAAGTCGTAGTATGGCAATCACAAAAACAAAATCTTTTGGGTACAAAGCACAGTATTCTTTCCTAAAACCGTCCTGCTGGATTTTTTCTACTTCATCAAGCAGTCCTACATGCCGCAGTTTTATGGCAGCGTCGCTAATGGAATCCTCTGTTAGCGAAGTGGCTTTTGAAAGCATTTGAGGCGAAAATGATGTTGCACTTTCTCCTTCCGAAATTAATTTTTCATAAATAGCTTTTAAAACCTTACGAGCGTTTTTATCGCCTAAGACAGATAATAGTTCTCCTGCTTTGTCAAGATCAAAAAGCAGTGCGGAATCTGAGCTACCATAACTGCGATCAATGAAAGAAAGGGCATCGGAAAGAAAAACAGAACTGTGTTCAGGTTCGCCTTCATCTATAACGTAAGCGCATTTGGGCTGTGGGAAGTCAAAATCTGTTTTTAATGATTCAATTCGTTTATTAAGTTTTTCTCTCGTTAAAATTTTTTTATCGCCATGATAAAATGTAAATTGAGCTTTAGCGAAGAGAGAAATAAGAGCGTCATAGCAAAGGTTGGGGAGCTCAGACAACTTAACTACTTTCGGAGCGTCAGGAGTTTCTTCAAAAAGCGAATTGATGTCAACTCCAAGAATCTTTGCCAAGTTCGGTAAGAAAGAGATATCGGGATTAGAAAGTTCGTTTTCCCATTTAGATACCGACTGTGCCGTCACACCAAGTTGTTCTGCTAACTGTTCCTGTGTGTATCCGCATAGTTTGCGATAGTATGCAATGTTTTGATTTAAATTCATGAATTCAACCTCCTTCTTATCTTGCCTATAGTATATCATATGATAAAACAACTGTAAAGATACTATTTGGATAGCGAAAAATATTTTTTGACAACTTGTGGTTGAATATTTCGTTCAATACAAACGATATATATTATCAAAAGGCGAAATGATGCCTAATCATGTGAGTTTGAGAAGTATGGCCTGAAGAAGATCCGCTTCCACGACCTTCGCCACTCCTGCGCCTCGGTGCTCCTCGCACAGGGCGTGCCTATGAAGCAGATCCGGGAATGGCTCGGACATAGCGACATGAGCACAACGGCAAATATCTATAGCCACCTCGATGCCGTAACAAAAGCTGACACCGGCGCGGCGATGAGCAAAGCGCTGGGGTGAACCACAAATAAATCAAGACCGCTTCGAGCTATCGGAGCGGTCTTGGTGTGCAGGTAGCGTTTAGCTTTTATAAAAGTGCATACAAGTTTTTCGTGTGGGGTGTTTCAGCTTTTTGCGTTTTGAGAAAGAGTGTTATACACCGTTTGGAAACGCTCGTTTTTACGCAAGGTATCAAAGTCGGCACTTTCCAAAATGCGTTTATGCTCCATTGCTTCATTTTCAGTGGAAGAAGAACTTACCGTAATTTCAAGCCTTGGATCA
>SVRY01000066.1 GCA_015064585.1 Oscillospiraceae bacterium | reverse complement strand
GTTTTTCTGTAGCATGAACGGTTTTTCTAAAATCAAGCGGTGCCACAATATGCTCTGCTTGAATCTTTTTTGCACCGCCGTGACTTCTGACGATTTGATTTCTCCGCCCAAGCTCTGCAAGATCCCGGCGAATGGTCGGCAGGCTTACATAAAGCATTTTGCTGAGCTTCGAAGCAGAAACATACTGCTCTTCCTCCAAAATAGCAAGAATTCTATCATAGCGTTCTTCTTTTAGCATAGCGGACCTCTCTTTTGAGCGTTTTTGATTGATTATCTACTTTTGAGCCATTAATTGACAATCGCTTTTGACCGTTTTATTATAATACATATCTTTTAATTTTGTCAACAAGGGGATCAGGACTATGTATGATGTTGCAATCATCGGAGCCGGTGTTGTAGGCGGAATGACCGCACGCGCACTTTCCAAATACAATTTAAGCATCTGTATTCTTGAAAAAGAAAATGATGTTGCGATGGGTGCCACGAAAGCGAATTCCGCAATCGTTCACGCAGGTTTTGATGCAAAAGAAGGAAGTCTGAAAGCCAAGCTGAATGTACGCGGCGCGGAAATGATGCCTACCGTTTGCCGGGAGCTGGGCGTAAAATACCAAAATAACGGCTCTTTGGTCGTTGGTTTCAACGAAGAAGATCGGGCGATCATAAACGATCTGTTGTTACGGGGCAAGGCCAACGGCGTTGCCAATATGGAAATTTTGGAAAAGGACGCACTGAAGCGCTTAGAGCCCATCATCTCCGATCAGGCCATCTGCGCCCTGCACGCACCCACCAGCGCCATCGTTTGCCCCTATGATCTGACTGTTGCTGCCATTGGAAACGCTATGGACAACGGTGCACAGTTAAAGCGCAACTTTGAGGTTTGCCGGATCGAAAGAACCGAAAACGGCTACAAGCTCTTCTCCCAAAACGACAGCGTGGAAGCACGCTTTGTGATAGGTTGCGCCGGTGTGTATTCTGACGTGGTGGCAAATATGGTTGGCGACACCACCTTCCGTGTCCATCCCCGAAAGGGCGAGTACATACTGCTGGATAAAGAATGCGGCACGCTGGTTTCCCACACCATCTTCCAGACCCCCTCCAAAATGGGCAAGGGCATTCTCATCAGCCCCACCGTGGACGGCAACCTGCTCCTTGGCCCCACCTCTGTGGACGGAGAGGACAAAGAGAACAAATCCGCTACCCAGGAGGGCTTTGCTGACATCATTGCCAAAGCGCAAAAGAGCATCGGCAGCGTACCTCTCGGAAAAACCATCACCTCCTTCTGCGGCCTGCGAGCAGTAGGAAGCACAGGCGATTTTATCATCAACTCCCCCAAAAAGGGCTTCATAAATGCGGCCGGAATAGAGTCCCCCGGTCTTTCGGCCTCCCCCGCCATTGCGGAATATATCGTCCAAATGCTGAAAGAGCAGGGACTTACCTTAACAGAAAACAAAAACTACGCCCCCATAAGAACCTCCTCCCACGCATTCCGTGAGATGTCCTTGGAGGAAAAGAACAAGGTCATCAAAGAAAATCCCGCTTACGGTAGAATCATTTGCAGATGTGAGGGCATTACCGAGGGTGAAATTCTGGACGCTATACACCGAAATCCCAAAGCAAGAGATCTGGACGGAGTGAAGCGCAGAACTCGTGCGCAAATGGGTAGATGCCAAGGCGGTTTCTGCAGCCCGTACATTACTGAGCTTTTAGCAAGAGAACTGAACATCCCATACGAAAGCGTAACAAAATTCGGAGGAGCATCGGTAATCAATATAGGCAAAACAAAAGGAGAGCAGGAAGCATGAAGGACTTGGTAATCATTGGCGGAGGTCCCGCCGGAATGAGCGCGGCCATTGCCGCTTATGAAAACGGGATCCGGGACATTCTGATCCTTGAGCGTGACGAACATCTGGGAGGAATTTTGCAGCAATGTATCCACAACGGTTTTGGTCTTCATAAATTTGGCGAAGAATTAACCGGTCCTGAATATGCGTGGAAATACGAAAAAAAAGTGAGAGAATTAGGTATTGAATGCAAGCTCAATACTATGGTGCTCGACTTGTCTGACGACAAAATCATAACGGCAACAAATTCTGAAGACGGCATCTTTCAAATTCAGGCCAAAGCCGTTGTTCTTGCTATGGGCTGTCGGGAACGGGCAAAGGGTGCGCTGAATATCGCCGGAAGTCGTCCTGCAGGAATATACAGTGCCGGCACCGCCCAAAAATTTGTGAATATGAAGGGCTATCTGCCCGGTAAAAACGTTGTTATTTTGGGTAGCGGTGACATCGGCCTTATTATGGCAAGAAGAATGACGTTGGAAGGTGCAAAAGTTCACGCTGTTTGTGAATTGATGCCCTATTCCGGTGGCCTTGCACGAAATATCGAACAATGCCTTAATGATTTTGAAATCCCCTTAAAGCTCAGTCATACTGTGGTGGAGATCCACGGAAAGGACAGACTCGAGGGTGTAACCATCGCACAGGTCGATGAAAAAAGAAAACCAATCGCCGAAACACGGGAATATATTCCCTGCGACACGCTTCTATTATCGGTAGGACTTATCCCCGAGAATGAGATTTCCAAAGCGGCTAATGTGGACATCAGCACCATAACGAATGGGGCGATCGTTGATCAGGACCGGCAAACCTCAATAGAGGGTGTTTTTGCCTGCGGAAATGTTCTGCATGTTCATGATTTGGTGGACTTTGTATCACAAGAGGCGGAAATCGCCGGAAAAGCCGCCGCGGAGTACATTAAAGAAATTCAAGCTGAAAGGGTTTTGATAACACTTAAAACAGACGGAAAAATAAGATACACCGTCCCGCAAATCATAACCAAGAAACAGGATGTCACTGTGTATTTCAGAGTCAGCAACGTCTATAAAAATGTGCGGATAACAGTAGCTTCCGGTGATACTGTTTTGCTTTCTAAGAAAAAGCCGAAGGTAGCTCCCGGCGAGATGGAGTCGATAACATTAAAGAGTGAGCAGTTGGAAAACGCGAAAAAATTGTATTTTTCCTTGGAGGTAATGTAATATGGAAAGAAAACTAACCTGTATTATATGTCCGTTAGGATGTGCGCTAACTGTTGAAACAGAGGGCAAAAAGGTAATAAGCGTTACGGGCAACACCTGCCCCAGAGGAAAGAAATATGCCGAATCGGAATGTACGAATCCCCAAAGAACTGTTACCTCAACAGTAAAATGTGCAGACGGAAGTCTTGTTTCGGTAAAAACGGATAAAACCATACCGAAAGAGAAAATGACGGAATGTATGACGCTTATCAATAAAGCTGTGGCAAAGCTTCCCGTAGCTATTGGCGATGTCATTATTGAAGATGCGTTTGGCAGCAGAATCGTAGCCACACAGAACAGGGGCTTATAATGAAAGATGTAAAGCAATTAAGATTGTTCTTGCTTGATATGGACGGGACGATCTATCTTGACAATAATTTGTTTGACGGCGTTACAGATTTTTTAGAGTACATCAAAAGCATCGGCGGTAGATACATTTTCCTTACAAACAACTCTTCAAAAGGTGTTGATAAATACATAGAAAAATTAGCCGGCTTGGGAATCTCCTCTACCGCGGATGATTTTTTAACATCCACCAATGCCACCATCCTTTTTCTCAAAAAGAAAGCTTATAACAAAATATACGCCTTAGGCACGGCTTCCTTTAAGGCGCAGCTGAGGGCGGCTAATATACCCGTAACAGACAAATTAGAAGACGATATCGATTGCCTTTGTATGGGCTTTGACCCAGAGCTTACCTTTCAAAAATTAGAGGATGCCTGTATTCTCCTTGGCAGAAATATTGCCTATATCGCAACGAATCCCGATTTGGTCTGTCCCACATGGTACGGCTATGTGCCCGATTGCGGCTCGGTCAGCGAAATGCTGTATAACGCCACCAAAAGACGGCCGACATTCATTGGAAAGCCCGAGCCCGCTATGGCGCTTTTAGCAATGGAAAAAACAGGCTTCAAGCCCCAAGAGACGGCTCTGATCGGTGACCGACTTTACACCGACATTGCCTGCGGTTTCAACGCAGGAATATGCAGCATTCTTGTGCTTTCTGGGGAAGGCACATTGGAGGATGTAGAAAAGAGCGATGTAAAGCCCGATTATATATTTGAGAATATAAAAGCAATTTATGACGACATACGCTGATCAGAAACAAACATCAGAGCGATTTTCACCCTGCCCTTGCGATATATAAAACGGTAAAACCAAAATAGGTCGTTAAGCTCAGAACTCCCGGCAAATTGATTAGCGGCTTTCGTCATAGTATAATTACCCAAAAGGAAAGGATTTATTTTCATGGATATTAACAACCTGCTTCAGGGCTTTGCCTGTGATTGCGGAAAATTCCATACCTGCAATATTGACTGTGTTTATATCGAAAAAGGAGCAACTGCTCATTTAAAAGAGATATGCAAGCATTATAAAAACATACTGATCGTGGCTGACGAGAACACCTATCGGGCAGCAGGGGATAAAACCGTAAATTCACTGCCGGATAAAAACATCAGAACCTTGCTTTTTAGCGGTGCAGAAATACTTGTTCCCAACGAAACGGCAATAGCGGAGGTTACTAACAACCTTAAAGATGTTGATCTGCTCATCGGCATAGGCTCGGGTGTTATCCAGGATCTGTGCAAATATGTTTCCTATGAAAACAAGCTGCCCTATATCATTGTAGCTACCGCCCCGTCAATGGACGGCTATGCTTCTGACGGTGCCGCTATGATAACAAATGGTATGAAAGTTACCTATAAGGCAGGACTTCCCCGGGCAATCATTGCTGACACCGCGGTGTTGGCCAATGCTCCTATCGATATGATACAGGCAGGCTATGGCGACATAATCGGAAAATTTTCTGCACTCAACGACTGGAAACTAAGCCATTGCGTAACCAACGAATATTTTTGCGATTATATCTATGATTTAACCTACGAACAGATAAAAAGAACGCTTGCCTTATCCCAGGGCATTCTGAAAAGGAATGAGGAAAGCATCAAAGCATTGATGGAAGCATTGGTGATCATTGGAATTATGATGAGCTTTGCAGGCTCTTCAAGACCTGCATCGGGCAGCGAGCACCACCTGTCACACTTTTTTGAAATAACAGGAATTATCAATGGTACGGATTATTTCCCCCACGGAATAGATGTTGCATATTCCACCGTGATTACAGCAAAATTGCGTGAAATACTTTTAGCAAACACATTTCCTCAAAAAATATACCGTCCCAATAGCAACGAATATACCAAAAAAATGGAAGATCTTTATAAAGCCTCCGCAAATGGCTGTATGGAATTGCAGGAAAAAGTGGGCCGTTATAAAAACGGTAACGCCAAAATATATTTGAGCAAGGAAGCCGAAATCAGACGAATTCTTGCCGAAATGCCAACTGCCGAGGAAATAAAGAAAATGCTTTCTCTTGCAAAGCTTAATATGGAAGATTTCCGCAGACTTTATAGCAAAGAAAAAATTACCGACGCGATCCTTTACGCCAAGGATTTAAAGGACAGGTACACTGTGCTCTGGATGTACTACGATTTTTATGGAGAAACACAGTAAAAACAGCTGAACCGTTATAACGAAAGGGGAAATGATATTTGTGAAAAAGCCACTTTTTACCGGAATATGGGGAAACTGTCACATTCAGGGAATTGCTGTTGACAGAAAAAACGGATATATATACTATTCTTTCACTACAAAACTGATAAAGGCAACGCTTGACGGCAAGATTATTGGTTCGGTAGATGGTCTTGTCGGTCATTTGGGATGCATCGCGTTTAATGAAGCGGACGGTTGTGTGTATGGCTCGTTGGAATATAAAAATGATGTCATCGGCAAAGGGATCCTCAGTGCCATTGATTCCGATTCGGTTTTCTCCAACGCGTTTTATGTGGTGAAATTTGATGCGGCAAAAATTGACCGCTTTGACATCCCTGCTGAAAACAGTGATATTATGTCAGCGGTATATCTGAAAGAGGTCATAGATGATTATAACGGAACGGGAATCGACAAAGAGGGCAATGCTGTTCTCCATAAATACGGATGTTCTGGTATAGACGGTCTTACCTTTGCTCCTCTGCCGGGAAAAAGTGAAAACGACGGTCTTTATCTATATGTAGCTTACGGTATTTACGGCGATTTCAACAGAGATGACAATGATCATCAAATATTGCTTTGCTACGATTTTTCCGATTGGAGCACATATGCCCAACCGCTTAATCAAAAAAATATGCATCAACGCGGGCCCTCCGCACCGCTTAACAAGTTCTTTGTACGCACAGGCAATACCCACTATGGTGTACAAAATCTTGAATATGACCGGTTTACCAAGTCTATCTTTATGGCGGTTTACAAGGGGAGCAAGCCGGATTTTCCAAATTTCACACTATTTGCCGTGGATGCTGAAAGTTCTCCGAAAATAGAAACTCTCAGTACAACCTCAGAAACCGTAGAAACACTTAGCCTAAGGACTATTGGTATCTATGATGAAAAAAGCGGCATTTACGGTTGGAATTTCCCCTTTGGCGCAACGGGCCTTTATTCTTTTGGCGACAGCAAATGGCTTATCTCCCATAACAAAACCACCCCTGACGGACAATGTTCATTTATTTATCCTTATGTATGGAATCGTACAACGCCATTTCACTGTGAGATACCGGTTCTGGAATAACGCAATTTCTGTCTAAAACGCCAACAGCGAGGTGAATTTCACCTCGCTGTTGCTATATATGTATTGATTTTTGTAAATTGAGCCCCACAAAAATCAGCGAAAACTCTAGTGTTTATGCGGGATTCAGACGGTTTGTCCTATTATAACACATTCCTCTATTCTACGAACTATTCCTGTTGCTTTCATATTATAAATCAATCTCCTTGTTTTAGTAATAGTGATACTATTATCTGTAAAACAAGGAGATTTATACTGATTTTAATAATAGATTTGCTACGCTTTTTTTACAACAACCTTGGCATGCTTTTGAATTTGCATAATCCATTCTTTCACTTGTTGATTGTTGGGCGTTTTGAAAGATTGTTCCGCCTCTGACTGGCCAATTTTTTTATATTTGCTGCTACCTAAAGAATGGTAGGGTTCAACATCAATAG